>NZ_JACFYJ010000029.1:0-84778 GCF_037126505.1 Paraburkholderia bengalensis | reverse complement strand
GGTCTGGCGATCCTTCTCGGCGCCTTCGTGCCCCTCATCGCGACTCCCATGATCGTGGTCCTGATCGTCGCGACATTCAGCGTGCACCTGCAGTTCGGCCATTCCAGCCGAACCAGCAACTGCGCTATGGCGGTTATGCCGTGTTTCGCAATCTGATTCCTTCGTCGATGCTCGAAGCGCAATCCGCTGAGGAATTCGACCAGATCGCGCGCGGCGCGCAGCACATGAACCGGTTTTATCCGGCCTCGGACGCGCACGTGAAACGCGTGCAGGAAATCGTCGACAAGCTGATTCCCTACGCGTTGAAGTGGAACGATCGCGCGAAGAACTGGAAGTGGGACATCGCCGTGCTGCGCTCAACGGATATTCGCGCGTACTGTCTGCCGGGCGGCAAGATCGTCATCTACGGGGGCATGCTCGACAAGGTCAAGCTCAACGACAACGAACTCGGCATGCTGCTCGGCCATGAGATCGCGCACGCCCTGCGCGAGCATGCGCGTGAGCGGCTCGGCGAACAGCAGGCGGCGCAATTGGGTTCGGGGACGATTCCGCAACTGTTCGGACTCGCCGATCTCGGCGAAGCGCCGCTCGGCATCGGCACGCAATTGCTGGAAATGAAGTACGAACGCGCCGACGAAACCGAAGCGGACGTGATCGGCAGCGAGATTGCGTCGCGCGCCGGTTTCGATCCGCGCGCGGCCATCACGCTATGGGACAAGCTCGCGGTCGCCACGCGCAACAACCGCGATCAGGGCTTTATCTACGTGCATCCGTACAATCCGGCGCGGCGCGCGGACATCATGAAGCGGCTCGCCGACATGCTGCCGCTGTACGCGAAAGCCGTCGGCAAACCGGTCGATGCGTTGCCCGACTATGCGGGCATCGGCCGCCCGCGTCGAACGACGGCAAGCGACTAAGGCGCTTCGCTTACTTCGCGAGCGGGTGGTTGTAGTCGACCGTCAGCGGCGCGTGGTCGCTGAACTTGATGTCGCGGAAGATCGACGTCTTTTTCGCGGCGGCAGCGATGCCCGGCGTCGCGATCTGATAATCGATACGCCACCCGACGTTCTTCGCATACGCCTGGCCGCGATTGCTCCACCACGTGTACTGCTCGGGACGCGGATCGAGCGTGCGGAACACGTCGACGTAACCGACATCGTCGAACAGCTTCGTGAGCCACGCGCGCTCTTCCGGCAGACAGCCTGAATTCTTCTGGTTGCCCTTCCAGTTCTTGATGTCGATTTCCTTGTGGACGATGTTCACGTCGCCGCACACGATCACCTCGCGTTCCTTCGATAGTTCCGCGAGATGCGGCATGAACTCGTCCATGAAGCGGTACTTGGCCTGCTGGCGCTCGTCGCCGCTCGATCCCGACGGCACATACACCGAGACCACGGAGAGATTGCCGAAGCGCGCTTCCACGTAACGCCCTTCGGGATCGAACTCTTCGCTGCCGAAGCCGATCACGACTTCATCCGGCTCGTGACGCGTATAGACGCCCGCGCCGCTGTAGCCCTTCTTGACCGCATGCTGGAAATAGCCGGTGAAACCGTGCGGCGCGAGAAACTCCGGCGTCATGTCGTCCTGCGAGCACTTGATTTCCTGCACGCACACGACGTCGGCCTTCTGCTCGCCGAACCACTCGAAAAAGCCCTTCTTGGCCGCCGAACGGATGCCGTTCAGATTGGCGGTGATCACTCGCAACATGTTTTTCCTTCGTTCTGTTTTCGGGTACTACTCGACGATCACGCCCTTCAACGATTCCTTCGGGGGCGGAAATTCCAGCCTCAGCGACTCGAACGTGCGCAGCAGCAGTTCACCAACCATCACGTTGCGATGCGTCTTGGAGTTCGCGGGAATCACGTACCAAGGCGCGTATTCCGTCGACGTCGCGGCAAGCGCTTCATCGTACGCGTCCTGATACTTGTCCCACAGCTTGCGCGCGTCGAGATCGGAGACGTCGAATTTCCAGTGCTTGGTCGGATCATCGATACGCGCCTGCAGGCGTTCGCGTTGCTCGTCCTTCGAAATGTGCAGCATGCACTTGACGATCGTCGCGCCGTTTTCCGCGAGCATCCGTTCGAAATCGCGGATGTGGCGATAGCGCCGCGTGCGCTCTTCCTTGCTCATCGAGCCGAGCACGACGGGCACCAGCACGTCCTCGTAATGGCTTCGATTGAAGATGGTCAGTTCGCCGGCGGCGGGCGCCTGCGAATGCACGCGCCAGAGAAAGTCGTGTGCAAGTTCGACGGGCGTCGGCGCCTTGAACGGCACGATGCGCAGACCGAGCGGATCGACTTCATGAAACACCGCGCGGATCGTGCCGTCCTTGCCACTCGTGTCCATGCCCTGCAGCACCAGCAGCACGCGCTGGACGCGCTGCGCGTGCAGGCGTTCCTGCTGCGCATCGAGCAACGTGCCGATTTCAGCGAGACGCTCGCGATCGGTCTCCTTCGCGCCCGTCGAAAACGGCTTGGACGATGGATCGATATCGGCGAGCGAAAACTTCGACTTGCTGCTCTCGTCGAAAAAAGGCACGCGATAGTCGTCGAGACCGTTCTTCTTTGCCATGGTTGTTCCTCCTTTGCGCGCGGACCGTGGTGGTCGAATGAAAAGCAAACGGGCCGTTGCGCGACTTTCGATGCGACAACAGCCCGTCATGGCCTTGCATGCGGCATGCCGCACGCAACGCCGATTGCGCTACGACACTCAGCCCAGCTTCTTCTTCAGCAACTCGTTGACCTGCTGCGGATTCGCCTTGCCCTTGGTCGCTTTCATCGCCTGGCCGATCAGCGCGTTGAACGCCTTTTCCTTGCCCGCGCGGAATTCCTCGACCGACTTCTGGTTCGCGGCGAGCACTTCGTCGATGATCGCTTCGAGCGCGCCCGTGTCCGAGATCTGCTTCAGGCCCTTCGCATCGATGATGCGATCGGCGGCGGCTTCGTCCGTGGCCTTCTCTTCCCATATCGCGAGGAAAATTTCCTTCGCGATCTTGTTCGAGATCGTGCCGTCGGCAATGCGTTGCAACACCAGCGCGAGTTGCGCGGCGGACACCGGGCTTTGCGCGATGTCGAGGCCTTCGCGGTTCAGTTGCGACGACACTTCGCCCATCAGCCAGTTGGCCGCGGCCTTGGCTTGCGCAGCACCGACCTTCGCGACCACGGCTTCGTAGTAAGCAGCCATCGCCTTGCTCGACGTGACGACGCCCGCATCGTACGGCGTCAAACCGTATTGCTCGACGAAGCGCTTTTGCATCGCTTCCGGCAATTCCGGCAACTCACCCTTCACGCGCTCGACCCACGACGACTCGATCACGAGCGGCATCAGATCGGGATCGGGGAAATAGCGGTAATCGTGCGCGTCTTCCTTGCTGCGCATCGAGCGCGTTTCGCGCTTGTCGGGATCGTACAGACGCGTTTCCTGCACCACGGTGCCGCCGTCTTCGATCAGTTCGATCTGACGGCGCACTTCGTACTGGATCGCTTCTTCAAGGAAGCGAAACGAGTTCAGGTTCTTGATTTCCGCGCGCGTGCCGAATTCCTTCTGGCCCACAGGCCGTACCGACACGTTCGCGTCGCAGCGGAACGAGCCTTCCTGCATGTTGCCGTCGCAGATGCCGAGCCACACGACCAGACCATGCAGCGCCTTCGCATACGCAACGGCTTCGGCTGCGCTGCGCATTTCCGGCTCGGTGACGATTTCGAGCAGCGGCGTGCCCGCGCGGTTCAGGTCGATGCCCGTCATGCCCGCGAAGTCTTCGTGCAGCGACTTGCCCGCGTCCTCTTCCAGGTGCGCGCGCGTCAGGTTGATGGTCTTCTCGTACGCCTCTTTCCCGGCCTTTTCGTTGGCGGGAACCTGAATCGTGATCTGTCCGCCCTGCACGACGGGGATTTCGTACTGGCTGATCTGGTAGCCCTTCGGCAGATCAGGGTAGAAATAATTCTTGCGCGCGAAGATGCTGCGCGGCGCGACGGTCGCGTTGATGGCGAGACCGAACTGGATCGCGCGCTCGACGGCGCCGCGGTTCATCACGGGCAGCACGCCCGGCAGCGCGAGATCGACGGCGCAGGCCTGCGTGTTCGGCGCGGCGCCGAACTGCGTGGCCGCGCCCGAAAAGATCTTCGAGACCGTCGACAACTGCGCGTGCGTCTCGATACCGATAACGACTTCCCATTGTGTTGTCATGCTCATGCCTCCCGCCGAGCCGCCTCAAGGGAGGCATGCGCCCCCCCGGGGGCAACGAACGAAGTGAGTGTGGAGGCAGGTCCACTCCTGCCGGCGCCTTGCGATGCCAGTCGGTGACGCGCTGGAACGCGTCCGCTACCTGGAGCATGCGTGCTTCGTTGAAATAGTTGCCGATGATCTGCAAGCCGACCGGGCGCTGCGCATTCGCGCCCGCGCCGAAGCCGCACGGCACGCTCATGCCCGGCAAACCAGCCAGGCTCACCGACAGCGTGTAGATGTCCGCGAGATACATCTGCACGGGATCGTCGCCCTTCGCGCCGATATCCCACGCCACCGACGGCGCCACCGGCCCCATGATCACGTCGCAGGTCTTGAACGCTTCCTGGAAGTCCTGCGCGATGATGCGGCGGATTTTCTGCGCCTGCAGGTAGTACGCGTCGTAGTAGCCGTGCGACAGCACATACGTGCCGACCAGAATGCGGCGCTTGACTTCCGGGCCGAAACCTTCGGCGCGCGACTTCTTGTACATGTCGAGCAGATCGCGATACTCGGCGGCACGATGGCCGTAACGCACGCCGTCGAACCGCGACAGGTTCGACGATGCTTCCGCCGGCGCGATCACGTAGTAGACGGGAATCGACAGCTCCGTCTTGGGCAGCGTCACGTCCACGAGCGTCGCGCCAAGGGCTTCGTATTGCTTGAGCGCGGCATTGATGGACGCGCGCACGTCGTCGGCGAGGCCCGCGCCGAAGTACTCCTTCGGCAAACCGATGCGCAGGCCGGCGAGCGGCTTGTCGGCCGACGCCGCGCCGCCCGACCACGACTGGCCGAGATAACGCGCGTAGTTTTCGTGATCGTGCGTGAGGCTGGTCGAATCGCGCTCGTCGAAGCCGGCCATCGCGTTGAGCAGCAGCGCGCAGTCGGCCGCCGTCTGCGCCATCGGGCCGCCCTGATCCAGCGACGACGCGAACGCGATCATCCCGTAACGGGACACGCGGCCATAAGTAGGCTTGATGCCCGTGATGCCCGAGAACGACGCCGGCTGACGGATCGAGCCGCCCGTGTCGGTGCCCGTCGCGGCGGGCGCGAGGCGCGCCGCGACAGCCGCCGCCGAGCCGCCCGACGAGCCGCCCGGCACCGCCTTGCGGTCCCACGGGTTCTGCACGGGGCCGAAGTGCGAGTTCTCGTTCGACGAACCCATCGCGAATTCGTCCATGTTCGTCTTGCCGACGCACACCATGCCCGCCTGCGCGAGACGCTCGACGACGGTGGCATCGAACGGGCTCACGTAGTTCTCGAGCATCTTCGAGCCGGCCGTGGAGCGCCAGTTGCGCGTGACGAACACGTCTTTATGCGCGATGGGCAGGCCCGTCAGCGGGCCCGCATTGCCGGCGGCGATCAGCGCGTCGGCGGCTTGCGCCTGCGCGAGCGTCTGCTGTTGGTCGACGTGCACGAACGCGTTGAGCGCCTTGTGATCATCGATCCGCTTCAGATACGTCTGCGCCAGTTCGACTGCGGAGCATTCCTTCGCGTCGAGCGCGGCGCGCAGTTCGGTCAAGCTTTTCTCATGCATTGCGTTTTTCCTGGAAAGCGCGGCGGCACATCCGGCCGCCGTGAAGTCATCCGGCTGCCCGCGCGCGGGCCCGTTCCGAATTGAGCGGGCGTGGCGCGCGCAGTGCTTCGCACGCGTGACACACAACCCTGTGCTTAATGACGCTTTGTCGGCGCTTACTCGATGACCTTCGGCACCAGATACAGCCCTTCCTGCACGGCGGGCGCCGGACGTTGGTACTCGTCGCGATTCACATGTTCAGTGACGGCGTCGTCGCGCAGACGCAGCGCCACGTCTTCGATCTGCTCGATCGGGTGCGCGAGCGGCGCGATGCCCGTTGTATCCACCGCCTGCATCTGTTCGACGAGGCCGAAAAAATCGTTGAGCTGCGTGAGCGTGTGCTCGGCGTCGGCCTCGGGCAATTCGAGCCGCGCGAGATGGGCGATGCGTTTCACATCGGTCAGAGTCAGGGCCATGCATTCACCGGAAAAGTGGCGGTCTGCCGCAACGATGAAAAACGATGCTGCGACAGCGGGTTAGGTCATTGGAGCGAGCCCTCGAAATTGGGGCCGGCGACGGCAAAAAGTGCCATTCGTTTCCTTTAAATCAAGCAAAATTATAAGGTATCATTACGCGTTCGACCCAAACCCGGACCGACTTACCAAGGCCTTTCTGACGTTTTCAGAGATCGCTGAACGACAACTCGAGCTGCCTTGCTATAGCCTCCGGTACGTTCCCTCGTAGTTTCATGCTTCCCTCGGCCGCAACTGGCCGGACATGAGGCTGCTAATTTTTTTCCGCTGCCGCCCTACGCTTACGATGCGAGGCCCGGCCCCCAGCGAGACAGGATTTTGCATGTTCGGTTTTTTGCGCAGCTATTTCTCCAACGATCTGGCCATTGACCTCGGCACGGCCAACACGCTCATCTACATGCGCGGCAAAGGCATCGTCCTAGACGAGCCGTCCGTCGTGTCGATCCGCCAGGAAGGCGGCCCGAATGGCAAGAAAACCATTCAGGCAGTGGGCAAGGAAGCAAAGCAGATGCTCGGCAAGGTGCCGGGCAACATCGAGGCGATCCGCCCGATGAAGGACGGCGTGATCGCCGACTTCACCGTGACGGAACAGATGATCAAGCAGTTCATCAAGACCGCGCACGAATCGCGCATGTTCTCGCCGTCGCCACGCATCATCATCTGCGTGCCGTGCGGCTCGACGCAGGTCGAGCGCCGCGCGATCAAGGAAGCGGCGCACGGCGCGGGCGCCTCGCAGGTGTATCTGATCGAAGAGCCGATGGCGGCTGCAATCGGCGCGGGGCTGCCCGTGTCGGAAGCGACGGGCTCGATGGTCGTCGACATCGGCGGCGGCACGACGGAAGTCGGCGTGATCTCGCTGGGCGGCATCGTGTACAAGGGCTCGGTGCGCGTCGGCGGCGACAAGTTCGACGAAGCCATCGTCAACTACATCCGCCGCAACTACGGCATGCTGATCGGCGAACAGACGGCGGAAGCCATCAAGAAGGAAATCGGCTCCGCATTCCCGGGCTCCGAAGTCAAGGAAATGGAAGTCAAGGGCCGCAACCTGTCGGAAGGCATTCCGCGCAGCTTTACCATTTCGAGCAACGAAATTCTCGAAGCCCTGACCGATCCGCTGAACCAGATCGTGTCGTCGGTGAAGATCGCGCTCGAACAGACGCCGCCGGAACTGGGCGCGGACATCGCCGAGCGCGGCATGATGCTGACGGGCGGCGGCGCATTGCTGCGCGACCTCGACCGCCTGCTGGCAGAAGAAACCGGCCTGCCCGTGCTGGTCGCGGAAGACCCGCTGACGTGCGTCGTGCGTGGCTCGGGCATGGCGCTCGAACGCATGGACAAGCTCGGCAGCATCTTCTCGTACGAGTAAGCTTGCCAGTCTCCATGTCAGCAGCGCGCATCGAAAGGCTGGCCTTGCCAGCCTTTGTGCGCTGGGCGCGCCGCTAGCGCGCCGCAGTCTCATCCATCCGCTTACGCTCTCCGGCGACCATGGAATACAGTCCGCCGCCCTTATTCAAGCAAGGCCCTTCGGCGCTCGCACGACTGATCATCTTCGTGATGATCGCGCTCGCCCTGCTCATTTCCGACGCACGCTTCCGCACGCTCGAAATCGTCCGCGGGGTGCTCGGCGCGGGCTTGTATCCGCTGCAGCGAGTCGCACTCGTGCCGCGCGACATCTTCATGGGCGCCGCCGACCTCGCCGTCACGAGCGCGACGCTGCGCAGTGAGAACGACAAACTGCGCGCGCGCAATCTGCAGTTGTCGCAGCAGGCCAATCAGGCCGCGCAGCTCGGCGCGGAAAACGCGCATCTGCGCAATCTGCTGCAGCTGTCGCAACGCATGACGACCCGATCGACGCCCTCCGAAATCCAGTACGACACGCGCGATCCGTTCACGCAAAAGGTCGTGATCGGCGGCGGTTCGCAGCAGGGCATCAAGGACGGCTCGCCCGTCGTCAACGAAGAAGGCGTGATCGGCCAGGTCACGCGCGTGTTCCCGATGCAATCGGAAGTCACGCTGCTCACTGACAAAGACCAGGCCGTCCCCGTGCAAATTGTGCGCACAGGTTTGCGCAGCGTGATCTACGGTACGCCGAAGGGCGAGGCGCTCGACCTGCGTTTCGTGCCGATCAGCGCCGACGTGGTCGCGGGCGACGAACTCGTGACGAGCGGACTCGACGGCGTGTACCCGCCCGGCCTGCCCGTCGCGAAGGTGGTGCGCGTCGACAAGCAGGCGGACACGGCGTTCGCGCGCGTCGTCTGCCAGCCCATTGCGCCTGCGCGCGGCGCGCGTGACCTGCTTGTCCTGCATTACGAAAGCACCGTGCCGCCGCGTCCCGCCGACGAACCCGATCCGGCCACCGTCGCCAAGGAACTCAAAAAGAAGAACGCGAAAGCGCAGGACAAGGGCAAGCCAGGCGACAAGGACGCGAAGTCGGCGCAACCGGCGTCTGCGGCTGCTGTGCCCGCCGCGCCCGCCAAGCCCGCTCCCGCCGCATCGTCGGCGAAAAGCAACAGCAAGGCATCGGGCGAGAAAAAGCCGGCCGCCGACAAGGGCACGCGGACACAAGGCGCGCAAGCCGCTCAGGGGGCCAAGCAATGAATCGCCCGCAGTACATCCTGCAGCCCGTCAACCCCTATTTCATTGCGTTCAGCCTCGCCGCCGCGTTCCTGCTGAACATGATGCCGTGGGGGCGTCTGATCGGCGTGCCGGATTTCGTCGCGCTCGTGCTGCTGTTCTGGAACGTGCATCAGCCGCGCAAGGTCGGCATGGGTATCGCGTTCATGCTCGGCCTGTTGATGGACGTGCACAACGCCAGCCTGCTCGGCGAACACGCGCTCGCTTACACGCTGCTCTCGTACGGCGCGATCACGATTCACCGCCGCGTGCTGTGGATGTCGATCGGCGTGCAGGTTTTCGCGGTGATGCCGCTTCTGGTTGTCGCGCAGCTCGTGCCCTTCGTGATCCGCCTGCTGACGGGCGCGTCGTTTCCGGGCTGGGGCTATCTGATCGACGGGTTCGTGGAAGCGGCGCTCTGGCCTGTCGCGAGCATCCTGCTGTTGATGCCGCAGCGCCGTCCGGCCGATCCGGACGACACGCGCCCAATCTGAGCGTCCGCGCGCCTTTCGCTGATGAACGCGCACTTTTCCGGTCGCTTCCATCAGCGTTCGATCAGCGAAGCGCTGCTCGACACGACAACGCAGGGCAAGGATGTGCAACATCTCGTCAGCGCCACGGCGGCGCGCCCTTGCCGAACTGATTTAACCCGCATAACCGGCAGTTCCTGCCCAACCGCATGACCGAATTCAAGGACACCCAACAGCAGCTCACGAAATTCCGCCTGCGCGTCGCGGCGGCGGGGCTGTTCGTGTTCGTCTGCTTCGGGCTGATCGGGTTCCGCTTCCTGTTCCTGCAGGTCTGGCACTACAGCAAGTACTCGCTGCAAGCCGACGAAAACCGCATCTCGGTTGCGCCGATCGTGCCGAACCGCGGCATCATCACCGACCGCAACGGCGTCGTACTCGCCAAGAACTACTCGGCGTACACGCTCGAAATCACGCCGTCGAAGCTCAACGACACGCTCGACAACGTGATCGACAACCTCGCCACGGTCATCACCATCGACGCGCGCGACCGCCGGCGCTTCCGCAAGCTGCAGGAGGATTCGAAGAACTTCGAGAGCCTGCCCATCCGCACGCGCCTCACCGACGACGAAGTCGCCCGTTTCACCGCGCAGCGCTTCCGTTTTCCGGGCGTCGAAGTGCGCGCGCGCCTGTTCCGCCAATATCCGCTCGGACCGACGGCGGCGCACGTGATCGGCTATATCGGCCGCATTTCGCAGCGCGATCAGGACAAGATTGACGACGCCAGCGACCAGAACGACAGTGATCCCGACCACTACGATCCGCGCCTCGACGCGAACAACTACAAAGGGACCGACTACATCGGCAAGATCGGCGTCGAGCAGAGCTATGAGACCGAGCTTCACGGACTGACGGGTTTCGAGGAAGTCGAGGTGACGGCGGGCGGACGGCCCGTGCGCACGCTGTCGCGCACGCAGGCGACGCCGGGCAACAACCTCGTGCTGTCGAT
The DNA here is from genome assembly GCF_037126505.1 of Paraburkholderia bengalensis. NCBI lineage: Bacteria > Pseudomonadati > Pseudomonadota > Betaproteobacteria > Burkholderiales > Burkholderiaceae > Paraburkholderia > Paraburkholderia bengalensis. Next base: position 74,419 of record NZ_JACFYJ010000029.1, on the reverse strand, counting down.
CGACATCGGCTTGCAGCAGGTCGCGGAGGAAGCGTTCGCGGGCCGTCGCGGCGCGCTGGTCGCAATCGAGCCGTCGACGGGCGACGTGCTCGCGTTCGTGTCTGCCCCAAGCTTCGATCCGAACTCGTTCGTCGACGGCATCGACCAGCAGACCTGGGACGAGCTGAACAACTCGCCCGATCACCCGCTGCTGAACCGCCCGCTGCACGGCACCTACCCGCCCGGCTCGACGTACAAGCCGTTCATGGCGCTCGCCGCGCTGACGCTGCACAAGCGCACGCCGCAGTGGGGCTTTCAAGACCCGGGCTCGTACACGTTCGGCGGCCACACGTTCCGCAACGACGTGCCGCAAGGTCAGGGCTGGATCGACATGAACCGCGCGATCATGGTGTCGAACGACACGTACTTCTACATGCTCGCGCACGATCTCGGCGTCAACGCGATCGCGAGCTTCATGAAGCCTTGGGGCTTCGGACAGCTGACTGGCATCGATATCGCGGGCGAGGCGCGCGGCATCCTGCCTTCCACCGAATGGAAGCGCAAGGCGTATCGCAAGCCGGAACAGCAGAAGTGGTACGAAGGCGAGACGATCAGCTTGGGCATCGGCCAGGGTTATAACTCGTACACCATTCTGCAACTCGCGCACGCCACGGCGACGCTCGCCAACAACGGCACGCTGATGCGGCCGCACCTCGTCAAGGAAATCGAGAACCCGATCACGCGCGCGCTGCGCGCCACGGTGCCGAAAGACGACGGACGCGTCGACGTGAAACAGGCCGATATCGACGTCGTCAAACGCGGCATGGAAAACGTCACGATGAATCCGTCGGGCACCGCGTACCAGGTGTTTCGCAACGCCGCGTATCTGTCGGCGGGCAAGACGGGTACGGCTCAGGTGTTCTCGCTGCAGGGCGCGAAGTACCACGGTCACGCGCTCGCCGAACATCTGCGCGACCACGCGCTCTTCATCGCGTTCGCGCCCGCCGACAACCCGAAGATCGCCCTCGCGCTGATCGTCGAAAACGGCGGCTGGGGTGCGCAGGCGGCGGGCCCGATTGCGCGGCGTGTGCTCGATTACTACCTCGTCGACCGGATGAAACCCGGCGTCGAGGCGGCGGCTGTCACGGCGGCTGCATCGGCGACGGAGGAAACCTCGGCGCCCGTGATCGGCAGCGCGCCGCCGGCACCTAACGGCGAGATCCAGCCGGTTTCCGTTGCCGCCGGTTTCACGGCGCTGCCGCTGCCCGTCGGCGCATCGACGCCGCACGCGACGCCTGCATCGGACGCTTCCGGGGCAGCCGCCGCTGGTCCCGCTTCGGGCGCAACGGCGACGGGCGCGGCTTCCGCCCCGGTCGCGGTGGCGCCGCGGCTTGCGTCGGCAACTCAAGCGGCAAAGTCAGCGAAAGCGCCGCGCGTCGCATTGGCGACGGGCGCGCCTTCGCCCGTCGCACCGGACGCGACAGCGAATGCGGCCGCCGCGCCCGTCACGGCATCCGACGCCCGCAAGTCACCACGCAAACCCCACCCGGCCAGCGAATCGCGGCCGGTTGCCGCTGCGCCGTCGCGCACCGACGAATCGCAGGCCGCGCCGCGCGGCCCGGTTTCCGGCGGCATCGACGAGTAAGGAGAAAGGCATGCAAATCGACAAGCGCGCCTGGCTCGAACGCATCAAGAAGATGTTCGCGGGCTTCGACCGCCCGCTCGCACTGATCGTGTTTCTGCTGCTGTGCGTCGGCATCGTGACGCTGTACAGCGCGAGCATCGACGTGCCCGGCCGTGTCGAGGACCAGCTGCGCAACATCATTTTGACGTTCGCGCTGATGTGGGTGCTCGCCAACATCCCGCCCACCACGCTGATGCGCTTTGCCGTCCCGATCTACACGTTCGGGGTCGCGCTGCTGATCGCCGTCGCGATGTTCGGCCTCACGCGCAAGGGCGCGAAACGCTGGATCAACGTCGGCGTGGTCATTCAGCCGTCAGAGATTCTCAAGATCGCGACGCCGTTGATGCTCGCGTGGTACTACCAGCGCCGCGAAGGCAATATCCGCTGGTGGGATTACATCGTCGGCATGCTGATTCTCGCCGTGCCCGTCGGCCTGATCGCGAAGCAGCCCGACCTCGGCACGGCCGTGCTCGTGTTCGCATCAGGCCTGTTCGTCATCTACTTCGCGGGCTTGAGCTTCAAGCTGATCGTGCCCGTGCTGGTGGCGGGCGTGATCGCCGTCGCCGCGATCGCGACGTTTCAGGACAAGATCTGTCAGCCCGAAGTGCAATGGCCGCTGATGCACGATTATCAGAAGCACCGCATCTGCACGCTCCTCGACCCGACTTCCGATCCATTGGGCAAAGGTTTCCACACGATCCAGGCCGTCATCGCGATCGGTTCGGGCGGCCCGCTCGGCAAGGGCTGGCTGAAGGGCACGCAGGCGCACCTCGAGTTCATCCCCGAAAAGCACACCGACTTCATCTTCGCCGTGTTCGCGGAGGAATTCGGCCTCGCGGGCGGCGTGGTCCTGCTGACGCTCTACATGGCGCTGATTGCGCGCGGGCTCTTTATCGCGGCGAACGGCGCGACGCTATTCGGCCGGTTGCTCGCGGGCTCGCTAACCATGGCGTTCTTCACGTATGCGTTCGTGAACATCGGCATGGTGAGCGGCATTCTGCCCGTGGTCGGCGTGCCGTTGCCGTTCATGAGTTACGGCGGCACCGCGCTGACGACGCTCGGCTTCGCAATCGGGCTGATCATGAGCGTCGCGCGACAGAAGCGGTTGATGCAGAGCTGATCCCGCAGCATTCAAGATGCAAAACAAAACGGCGCCTGAAAATTCAGGCGCCGTTTTTTGTTGCGGCTTGCACTATTGCTGTTTCGTTGCCGCTCCGCTTATTGCCGCTTCGCTTATTGCGGCTTCGCTTCGTGCGATTCGCGCAATTGCGTGCTCAGCTGCTGATATTTGAGCCGCGCGGCCGGGTCGCCTTGCGCAGCGGCCGCCGCGTAATACGCTCGCGCGACATTCAGGTTCTGCTGCACGCCGTCGCCGCCGCGCTCGTAGAACGAACCTGTGACGTATTGCGCCGTCATGTCGCCGCCCTCGGCCGCTTTCTTGTACCAGAAGAAGGCTTGCTGGTTGTCGCGCGCGGTGCCGCGTCCATCGAGAAACTGGTTCGCCAGCGCCAGTTCGGCCTGAATGTGCCCTTGCTGCGCAGCCTTCAGAAACCACTGATGCGCTTCCACCGGATCACGCGCCACGAACTCGCCATCGTCGTACATCTTGCCGTACACGTATTGCGCATGCGACATGTTGGCGTCGGCGGCCTTGCGCAGCCACTTCTTGCCTTCGTCGACGTTCGCGGGGCCGCCTTCGCCGTTGAGCAGCATCATCGCGTAGTTGAACTCGGCGAGACGGCTGCCGCGCTGCGCGGCCTTGCGAAACTCGGCGAGCGCGGACGTAAAGTTGCCCGCGTTGTAATCGGCGACGGCCGTTTGCGTTTCCATATCCGACGACGGCGGCGTCTTGCTCTGCGCATGTGCCGCCGCGCCAGCCGATAACGCGGCGAACATGACGACACGAGATGCCACGCGCATCGCGTGCAACGACAACAGCTTCATGACCTGACCTCCTGCAGCGCCTGTCGCGTGGTACGCAACAGCCACATCACGTCGGCGGCCAGCGCGATGAAGCGAAAGCCCTCCGACCGGTATTGCCGCGCGCCCGCGACGTCCAGCGCGAAGATGCCCGTCGCGACACGCGCGCGATGCGCAACATCGAGGATGTGCTTGATCGCGTCCTGCACTTCAGGGTGCTTCGAATCGCCGAGATGACCGAGACTCGCGGCGAGATCCGCCGGTCCCACGAACAGGCAATCGATGCCCGGCGTCGCCGCGATCTGCTCCAGGTTTTCGAGCGCGCGCGCCGATTCGATCTGCATGATGGTCGCGATCTGCACGTTGGCGTTCTGCAGATAGTCGCGTCGCATTCCGTATGCCGCAGCGCGCACGGCACCCGCGACGCCGCGCAGGCCGTCCGGCGCTTCCGCGGTTGCGTATTGCGTCAGCCGGACAGCATAGGCCGCTTCGTCGGCTGTTTCGATGTTCGGGAACATCAGCGTGCGCGCGCCCGCGTCGAGCACCCGCTTGACGAGCCATTGCTCGACGGCGGGCAGGCGCACGACGGGTTCCGTCGGCAGATGCGCCGCAGCAATCGCGCGCAACTGGCCCGTGACATCGGCGCTGTCGTTGGGCGAATGCTCCATGTCGATCAGCAGCCAGTCGAAACCGGCGTGCGCCAGCGCTTCCGCCGCGCTTTCGCTGCCAAGCGACAGCCACAGGCCGAAGAGCGGATCGGGATCTTTCAGACGCAGCTTGAGTGGATTGGTGAACGTGCTCATCGCGCGCCTCCAGGTGAAAACGTGGCAGCGCTGGAGCGAACGACGACGCGGCCGCGAAGGCCGACGTCAACGACAGAAAGAAAGTGGCGGGCGTAACGCCCGCAGCGTAGCGCGGTGACCGGCATGTCTCGCTCCGTGTGGTTATCGAAACGATCATACCGTGACAATAACCCGTTTAGTCGCGAACCACGTCGGCCCAGCAATTCGGCGTCTCGTACAGACGCACTTTGTGCAGACGCAGGTTCACGCCGTAATGCGCGTCATAAACGTTGGCGAGAATATCGAATGCGACGGCGGCGAGGTTTTCGACGGTCGGAATGCGATCGAGCACGACCGTCTTGTGTCCCGCCATCGAATCGAGAAAGCCGCGCACCTGCGTATCGCCTTCATAGACGAGAAACGCGTGATCCCACTTGTCGACGAGATGCTCGTTCGCGAGCGCCTTCACGTCGGCGAAATCCATCACCATGCCGCGATCGGGCGCGCCTTCCGTTTCGACCAGATCGCCTTGCAGCGTGATTTCGAGCACATAGCGATGGCCGTGCAGATTGCGGCACTGGCTGCGGTGATCGGGGATGCGGTGGCCCGCGTCGAATTCGAGTTTTCGGGTAATCGTCAGCACGGCAAGTCAGGGAATGTTCAGATACTTGTGAGTCTGCATCGACAGCCGCCATTGCGGATGGCGCTTGCACCAGTCGATCGCGAGCTTCGTGTTGATATCGCGCGACGGGCCGTCCATCGGCTGGACGAGGAAATAGTCGAAGTCGAGCTTTGCGTAGTCGGCAAGACGCTGGTTGTCCTGCGGCACGACCACTTTCAGTTCGTTGCCTTTGGTCTGCACGAGCGGCGCGTCGGCCTTCGGGCTCACGCAGATCCAATCGATCGTGTCGAGGACGGGCAACGAACCGTTGGTTTCGATCGCGATTTCGAAGCCTTGCGCATGCAATGCGTCGACGAGCGGCTGGTCGATCTGCAGCATCGGCTCGCCGCCCGTACACACGACGAAGCGCTGGCTCTCGCCTTCCGGCCACAACGATGCGATTTTCGCCGCGAGTTGTTCCGGCGTGCGGAATTTGCCGCCGTTCTCGCCATCGGTGCCGACAAAGTCCGTGTCGCAAAACTTGCACACCGCTTCCGCGCGATCTTCCTCGCGGCCCGACCACAGGTTACATCCGGCGAACCGGCAAAACACAGCCGGACGACCGGCGTTCGCGCCCTCGCCCTGCAATGTGTAGAAGATTTCCTTGACCGCGTAAGTCATGCTGCTGTCTGCCTGATGCTCCGTGAAGCGTGTTCGATGTGCCCGCGATGTTACGTGTTTTGTTGCCCGTCTCGTATTACGCCGGTTCCGTGACCTGCTCGCCCTTCAGATACGCCTCGTAGCCGCGCTTGCGCAAGCGGCAGGCCGGGCATTCGCCGCAGCCGAAGCCCCACGCATGCAGTTCCGCGCGCTCGCCGAGATAGCAGGTGTGCGTTTCGACGCGAACCAGCTCGACCAGTTCGTCGCCGCCCAGCTCGTGCGCGAGTCGCCACGTGTCGGCCTTGTCGATCCACATCAGCGGCGTTTCCAGCACGAAACGGCTGTCCATGCCGAGGTTCAGCGCGACTTGCAGTGCCTTCATCGTGTCGTCGCGGCAATCCGGGTAACCCGAAAAGTCCGTCTCGCACATGCCGCCGACCAGCACGCGCAACCCGCGCCGATAAGCGATCGCCGCCGCAATCGTCATGAACATCAGATTGCGGCCGGGCACGAACGTGTTCGGCAAGCCGTTGGACGCCGCGTGAATTTCGATCTCGCGCGTCATCGCGGTATCGCTGATCGAGCCGAGCACGGACAGGTCGATCATGTGATCGTCGCCGAGCCGCTCGCCCCATTGGGGAAACGTGCGCGCCACCGCATTGCGAAAGCCGTCGCGGCATTCGAGCTCGACACGATGCCGCTGGCCGTAATCGAAACCCAGCGTTTCAACGGTTTCGTATCGATCGAGCGCCCAGGCGAGACATGTGGCCGAATCCTGGCCACCGGAAAACAGCACCAGGGCGCTACTCTTGGCGTCTTTGCGGGTCACCGTGAAACTCCGTGTAGTTGATTGCCGCGCGCGAATGGCGACTCGCTGCCGGCCGGCCCACGGCTGGCGAGCCGAACCGCCGCGCGGCGCGGGCCGGCGTTGACACCGGCTCAAGCAGTATAGGCCGCGACTTTCGCGCGCCAAGCTGCCGCAGCTTATATCGCTGATCGCCCGCCCGAGAGTTTCACGCTGTGCGATGCCTCGGGCCCGAAACGAAAAAGGACTTGCGAAGATCACGCGGCAAGTCCTTGATAAAAAGCGATTTTATCATGCAGCGCCAAGCGCCGCTCGGGCCCGGATTGCGAGCCATGAAAGCCAGCTGTGACGACATATCGTCCGCACATAGGAAAAGCCCCAGGAATCTTGCGATTTCCTGGGGCTGAATCCTGGTGGCCTGGGGCGGAATCGAACCACCGACACGCGGATTTTCAATCCGCTGCTCTACCAACTGAGCTACCGGGCCAACGAAGAAGCGAGAGTATAGCAAGCAGTTTTGCGTTCCTCAAGCCCCTCGCGAAAAAACTTCAGTGGGGTGTTATTCGCCCTTGTTCTTGCCGAGATCGACGCCGAGCTGCTTGAGCTTGCGATACAGGTGCGTGCGCTCGAGCCCCGTCTTTTCCGCGACGCGCGTCATGCTGCCGTTCTCGCGCGCGAGGTGGTACTCGAAGTACGCGCGCTCGAATGCGTCGCGTGCATCGCGCAGCGGAATGTCGAACGAAATCGACGCCGTCTGCGCGGACAACATGCCGCCGCCCAGGCTATCGGCCGACATCATCGGCAGCGCCGCCGCCGACGCCACGGCGGACGCATTCGCCGCCAGCACCGGCTTGGGCGCCACGCCGCCCGCTGCGGGCGCCGCGCTGCCGCGCGCGAGGCCCTGCTCGACCGCCTTCAGCAGCTTCTGCAGCGCGATCGGCTTTTCGAGGAAGTTGAGCGCGCCGATCTTCGTCGCTTCGACGGCCGTGTCGATGGTCGCGTGGCCCGACATCATGATGACGGGCATCGTCAACGTGCCCTGCGCTGCCCACTCCTTGAGCAACGTGACGCCATCGGTATCGGGCATCCAGATGTCGAGGAGCACCAGGTCGGGCGCCTGACGAAGCCGGTAGTCGCGCGCCTCCTGCGCGTTCTCCGCGACCTCGACGACATGCCCTTCGTCGCTCAGGATCTCCGAGAGCAATTCCCGGATGCCCATTTCATCATCTACCACCAGGATGGTTGCCATTTAAGCTGCCCTTGTCTGCACTGTTGCTTTTGTCTTTCCCTGCGATGCACCGCTGCCGCCGTGCGCCGCCTGCGGCCCGCTTCCAGGTGCCGCAGCCTTGTCGTCTGCGAGTTGAAGGAAGAGGATGGAAATTTGCGCGCCTTCGATCACATCGCCTGCTTTCAGACGGTTGCGTATGTCGATTCGCGCGCCGTGTTCATCGACGATCTTCTTGACCATGGCAAGTCCAAGACCTGTTCCTTTGGCCTTGGTCGTCACGTAAGGTTCGAACGCGCGCGTGAGGATGCGCGCGGGAAAGCCCGGACCGTTGTCCGACACGGTCAATCGCACCGCGACGCTCGTTTTGCCGTCGGCATCGGGATCGCCATATTCTACTGTCCTCGTCTCGAGCAACACACGAGGGTGCTGGAGGTCGGCCACGGCGTCCTGCGCGTTCTGCAGCAGGTTATGGATCACCTGACGCAATTGCGTCGCGTCACCGCGTATAACGGGCAAGACCCCCATTTCGACGACAATCGCGCTCTTGCCTTCTTCGATTCCGTACAGCGTGAGCACTTCGCTCACGAGTTCGTTCAGTTGCAGATTCGCGAGCACGGCAGGCGGCGTGCGCGCGTAGTCGCGGAAATCGTCGACCATCTGCTTCATCGCCGCGACCTGATTCACGATTGTAGTGGCGCCGCGTTTCAATACGTCGGCATCCGACGGCGCGAGCTTGTCGGCGAGTTTCATCTGCAGGCGCTCGGCTGACAGCTGGATCGGCGTAAGCGGATTCTTGATCTCGTGCGCGAGACGCCGCGCGACTTCGCCCCACGCAATGGAACGCTGTGCGGAGATCACGTCGGAGATATCGTCGAACACGACGACATAGCCGGAGGTCTCCTCATCGTCGCTGTCGTTGCCCGCCGTCGACACGAGCCGCGCGCCGCGCGCGAGCAGCGTCAGCGGTTCGGACTCGCCGGGAATCTGCAGCGCCATCTGCTGCTGCCAGTGGCCCGTGTCGCCCTGATCGTCGCCGCCCGCCGCTTCGAGATCGGCGAACGCCTTGCGCACCATCGTGCCGAACTCGCTCGACACGCCGATGCGATCCAGCGACGAACCGAGCAGCGACGCAAACGGCTGCCGGAAAATACGCTCCGCGCCGCGATTGACCGTCGTCAGGCGGAACTGCCGGTCGAACACGAACACGCCCGCCGTGAGGTTGGCAAGAATGCTTTCGAGGTACGCCTTCGAATGCTCGAGCGCGACGCGGTTCGCCTCGACAGCAAGGCGTGCCTCCGACAACTGCCGCGTCATCGCGTTGAACGACTGCGTGAGGAAGCCGAGTTCGTCGCGCGACTTGATTTCGCGCTTGGGCGTGTAGTCGCCTTCCGTCACTTCCTTCGTGCCTTGCGCGAGCAGGAACAGCGGCCGTGCGAGTTGATTACCGAGCGCGAGCGCGAGCATCATCGCGATGAACGTGGCGAGGAACAGCGCGAGCGTCAGCGTGCCGATGTACATCTTGCGCAAACCCGTGCGCCCGATCGCCTTCTCCTGATACTCGCGATACGCGCGCTGCACGGCATCCGCATTGCGCGCGAGGCTCTGCGACACGGGCTGCGTGAGTTGCAGGAAGCGCTCGGTTGGCTGCAGCAGCGACGCGTTGCTGTCGGGAATGCGCTGCACGACGCGCAGGCGCAATGCGCCCTTCGCGCCGCGCACTTTCGGATCGCCGTCCACTTCGCCTTCGATCGACGCGAAGCCGCGGCCGCGCGCCTGCTCGATCATCAACGGCGTGGGCAGGTCGCCCGGCATCAGCGACGCGTAGTTGCTGGTTGCCTGCGCGACCACGTGCATGTCGGGCGCCGCGCCCGACATGCTGCGCGACGGCTCGACGATCGTCGCATCCTGCACGCCGAACTGATCGCGCAGACGCAACAGCGTCAGCGTCGTGCCGGCGGAATCGGCGCTCGCGAGCTGCTCGGCCATCAGGCGGCCCTTGGTTTGCAGATCGGACAGCGACGCGTCGAGCATGCCGCGGCCCAGGTTCAAGCCCGACGTCAGCGCCGTTTCGACATTCACGTCGAACCACGACTCGATGCTGCGCGACACGAACTGATACGACACGATGTAGATGATGCCGCCCGGCACGACGCCGACCAGCGCGAAGAAGAACGCAAGCTTGGCGAGCAGCCGCGTGCCGAACTTGCCCTTGCGTAGTCGCGTGACGATGATCACCACGAGCACCGCGACGATCAGCATGAAGATCAGCGCGACAGCGACGTTGGCGGCATACAGCCAGCCGTAATAGCGGTCGAAGAACTCGGTGTTCGCGCTCGCGGCCGCGAGCAGCACGAGCAGCAGGACGGCCGTCACCGCCACCGTCGACACGAGCAATCTGACGACGATGCTGCTGACACTGGTGGCGCGGCGCACTCTATTTAGCACGTTCGGTCACCGTGAAGGTAAAACGCTTCCAGTCGGAAGCAAGATTCCAGTCGCGGTTGTTGACCGCATCGATCTGGAACGGCTTGGGCATCAGCGCGATATCGAGCTGCATGCGCACCGATGCCGTGTACGTTTCGCCCGCGCGCACCTGGTTGCGATCGATCACATGCCACGACGTGACATGCTTGATGACGGCCAGCGCCTCGGCGAGCGAAGCGAAGCCAAGCTGCAGGCCGCCCGACGACACGCGGTACTCGCGCGTAAGCGGCTGGAACGAGAGACGAATGCTTTGCGATACGCTCACCGGTTGTTCGTCGAACCAGTACCAGCGCGGCCGGCTCAGTTCGAAGTCCGTTGTGAAGTAAAGCGGAATGCCTTTGTTGACGGCGTCTTCAAGGTTGCTGTTCAGCTCGAACTCGAAGCGCGCATCAAGGCTCCACCCGCTACCGTCGGATTGCAGGGACGCGCGTTGCACGGCGATCGATTCGGCTCGCGCCGACCCGGCTGACGTCAGCCAAAGAGCCAGCGCAATCCAGAGCGCGGCCACGAGCCGAAGCGGAAGAAAGCGTTTGATGATCACCGTTTCTGAAAGCGCGCGTAGAAGAATCCGTCGTGGTCTAAGCTCGAACCAGTGCTTTGTCCGGCGCGGGCACCAGCCGATACGTCGGCGGGCGCGCGGGCGACTGCAGGGAGCAGTTGCCCCGGCGCGTCCAATCGTACCGCATCCGCGTGTCGGTTTCCAAACCACTGAGCCTGCAACTCGCCCTCTTCCGGAAAGATCGAGCACGTAACGTATAGCAATTCGCCGCCCGGTTTGACGAGTGGCCACAGCGCTTCGAGAATGCGCCGCTGCTCGTCGACGAGCGCTGGAATGTCCGACGCGCGACGCAGCCAGCGGATATCCGGATGCCGCCGCACGATGCCCGAAGCCGAGCACGGCACGTCGGCGAGAATGCGGTCGAAGGGCTGATCGGCGGCGTCGTGCCACTGCGCGGGATTGCCCGCGTCGCCGACGCGCACTTGCGCGTGCAAGCCCAGACGCTGCAGGTTTTCGCCGATACGGCGAGCCCGCGTCGCGTCGCTTTCGAGCGCGATCAGATCGATATCGGCGAGTTCCAGCAGATGCCCCGTCTTGCCGCCGGGCGCCGCGCACGCGTCGAGCACACGCATGCCGTTGCGCACGCCGAGCCACTGCGCGGCGAGTTGCGCGCCCGCGTCCTGCACGGAGACGACGCCCTCGTTGAAACCCGGAATGCGGTCCACGGGCATGGGCGTATCGAGACGCACGGCATGATCGCCCGCTTGCGTGGCGGCAATCTGATGCTCGCGCAACGTTTGCAAATACGCGTCGACGGTAGCGCGGCGCGCGTTCACGCGCAGCGTCAGCGGACCCTGCGTGTTGCCGGCGGCGAGCATGGTCTGCCACGCGTCGGGCCACGCCGCCCGAACCGCGTCGATCCACCAGACCGGGTAGTTCCAGCGAGCGACGGCGTCGCGATCGGCTTCGGCGAGCAGCGCTTCGCGCTCGCGCAGGAAGTTGCGCAGCACCGCGTTGACCAGTCCCTTCGCGAACGCATACTCGCGCCGCGCGCCAATCGCATTCACGGCCTGATCGACGACCGTGAACGGCGCGTACGCAGCGTTGCTCTCGTCATCGGCCAGTAACGCGAGCGCGCATGCGAGCACATGCGCGACGTGCGGCGGCGGCGCCTTGCGCACCAGCCTCGCGACCAGCCATTCGGCCGTGCCGAGCCGGCGCATTGTCCGGTACGCGATGTCCTGGACGGCACCGCGCGATGCCGCCGCGACGCCTTCTGGCTGCACCACGAAAATCGAATGCAGCGCTGCCGGCAACGCCGCGCCCTGACGGACCGCGCCGACGGCCTGCGCGGCGCAATCGAGCGCGAAGCCGAGGGATTCGGGCGCGAGATGGAGCATCGATAGTCGGTTGTCGCGTGAACGCTGCGACGGCGCAGCAGGATGCGGGGAAGGCTTTCGGGTCATGGACAGGCAGAAAACGCGCGCGCGGAGTGTCGCGCAAACGCCACATTGTAGCGTGCCGCGGATGGCGGGCAGGCCCGCCATCGGCTCATATGCGAAGCGGATCCTTTCGAAACGACGTTCCGCGCGACGAGTCTGTCCCGACCGCGCATAAACGACAAAGGGCGAGGTGCGCTCGCCCTTTCTGGATGGCTGCCGCGCGGTCCCGGCTGGAAGACGGAACCTCGCGCCCTGTTTAGTCGAACCGCCCTGTACGGGCCATCTCCATCAGCCGCGCGATGCGTTCCTCCGTCGCCGGGTGCGTCGAAAACAGGTTCTGGATACCACCGCCCGACAGCGGATTCATGATCATCATCTGCGCGGTGGCGGGGTGCGCCTCGGCCGTCGGGAACGGGATGCCGTTCGCGTAGCGATGGATCTTGTCCAGCGCCGACGCAAGCGCCTGCGGATCACCCGAAATCCGCGCGCCGCCGCGGTCCGCTTCGAACTCCCGCGCGCGCGAAATCGCCATCTGGATCAGCGCACCCGCAATTGGCGCCAGCAGCGCGACCGCGATGCTGGCGATCGGATTCGCCGGACGGCCGTTTTCGTCGCGGCCGCCAAAAAACATCGCGAAGTTAGCCAGCGCCGAAATCGCACCCGCCATCGTCGCCGAAATGGTGGAGATGAGGATGTCGCGGTGCTTTACGTGCGCTAGTTCGTGTGCCATCACCCCGCGCATTTCGCGCTCGGACAGAACACGCAGAATGCCCGTAGTCGCCGCAACGGCCGCATGCTCGGGGTTGCGGCCCGTCGCGAACGCATTCGGCTGGTCTTCGTCGATCAGGTAGACGCGCGGCATGGGCAGCTCGGCGCGCGTGGCGAGTTCGCGCACCATCCGGTAGAACTGCGGCGCGCTCGTTTCATCCACTTCCTGCGCGTTGTACATGCGCAGCACCATCTTGTCCGAAAACCAGTAGGAGAAGAAATTCATGCCCAGCGCAATCAGCAGCGCGAGCATCATGCCCCGCTGGCCACCGATCATGCCGCCGATCACGACGAAGAGTGCCGTAATCGCGGCCATCAGCATCGCGGTTTTTATCCAGTTGAACATATGCAGGACTCCTTGCCCGTCACTTGGTTCTTTACTCATGCCGCCGATTCGCGGCGAATGATTGTAAGCGAACTGTTAGATAGGGACGAGCGGGAAAAATTCAATCACCGTGCAGTAGTGGCAAGCTTGATGCCCAGCCCGACAAACGCGCTGCCGATGGTGCGATCCAGCCATTTCTTGACGCCCGGCTTGCCCGAGAAACGGCGCGTGACACTGCCCGCAATCCACGCGACGAAGCTGTTCCACACCGTGCTCATCACGACGAACACGACGCCCAGCGCGAGAAACGCGAGGCTCTTGTTGTCACTGGAAGTGGACACGAACTGAGGGAAGAACGACACGAAAAACAATACGACCTTCGGATTCAGCACGTTGGTCCAGAAGCCCTGCAAGAAAAGCTGGCGCAGCGACTTCGGCGTGCCGGCTGCGCGCACATCGCCTTGCGCGTCGCCTGCCGCCGGCTTTGTCAGGATGAGGCGAATGCCGAGATAGGCGAGGTAAATGGCCCCGACGAACTTGATCACGGTGAACGCCGTGGCGGAAGCCGCCAGCAGCGCGGTCAGTCCGAACGCGCACGCGAGCGAATGCACGCAGCACCCGGCCGAAATACCCAACGCCGACATCAGCCCCGCGCCGCGCCCTTGTGCCACGCTACGGCCGACGATATACGCCGTATCCGGCCCCGGCGTGACATTGAGCAAAAAAACGGCGGCGACGAAGAATTCGAAATGGGTGATGCCGAACATAAAAACCTCTACGGGGGAGCTGCACCGTAGATTCTAACGCGCCGTTCGGCTCCGACGCGCCCTGGCCGAACGGCAGATGGTGCGACGGAGCGCGCGCCGTTATTGTGGCTGCGCAAGGTCGAAACGCTGACCGGCGGCGAGCGTCGAGCCCGCGAGAAAATCGCGCACCGGCAGCCGCTTGCCACCGGGCTTCTGCAATTGGGTGATGCGCAGGGCGCCTTCGCCGCAGGTCACGACAACGCCCTCCGGCGATACATCCACGATCGTGCCGGGCTCCGCCTTGCGCGGTGCGTCGGTTGGGGTTGCCGACCAGACCTTGAGCACCGTTGCGTCGAGGGTGGACGCGCCGCCCGGGAACGGATCGAACGCGCGGATCTGGCGAGCCAGTTCTGCCGCCGGGCGTCGCCAGTCGAGCGCGGCCTCGTGCTTGCCGATTTTTTCGGCGTACGTTGCGCCTTCGGCCGGCTGCGGCGTCGCGGCGAGCTTGCCGCTGCGTTCCAGCTCGATCAATGCATCGACGATCAGCTTCGCGCCGGCCGCGGCGAGACGGTCGTGCAGCGTCGCCGTGGTATCGGTGTCGTGGATCGGCATGCGGACTTCGGAAATCATCGCGCCCGTGTCGAGGCCCGCGTCCATCTGCATCAGCGTAATGCCCGTTTCGGCGTCGCCGGCCTCGATCGAGCGGTGAATCGGCGCCGCGCCGCGCCAGCGCGGCAGCAGCGAGGCGTGAATATTGATGCAGCCGTGCGGCGCGATGTCGAGCACTTCCTGCGGCAGCAGCAAGCCGTAGGCGGCAACCACCATCACGTCGTGTGGCGTAGCACGCAACTGGTCGATGGCGGCAGCGGCTTCAGCCGGAAACTTGCCGTTACGCCGCAAGGAGGGCGGCTGCGCGACGGCGATGCCATGCTCCTCGGCGTACCGCTTGACGGGGCTTGCCTGCAGCTTCATGCCGCGTCCGGCCGGCCGGTCCGGCTGGGTGAGCACGAGCGGGACGGCAAAACCCGCCTCGTGGATCGCGGCCAGCGCAGCCGCGGCGAATTCCGGCGTGCCGGCAAAGATGACGCGCAACGAATGGCTCATGTACTGATAACGGAAGCGGTCCAAAAAGGCGTCACATCGCGTGCGCGAGCTTCTTCATCTTGCTCTTGATGCGCGTCTGCTTGAGCGGCGACAGGTATTCGACGAACACGCGGCCCATCAGGTGATCCATTTCGTGCTGGATGCACACGGCAAGCAAACCTTCGCAATCCAGCTCGAACGTTTCGCCCTTCTCGTTCAGCGCGCGCACGCGCACCTGCTCGGCGCGCTCGACGTTGTCGTAGATGCCCGGCACCGACAGGCAGCCTTCCTCGTTGATCTTCTTCTCGTCGCTCGACCAGATGATTTCCGGGTTGATGAAGGCGCGCAGCTCGTCGTGCGTATCGGACACGTCGATCACAATCACGCGCTCATGCACGTCGACCTGCGTCGCCGCGAGGCCCACGCCGGGCGCGGCGTACATCGTCTCGGCCATGTCGGCAACGAGCTTGCGGATACGGTCATCGACCTTTTCGACCGGCTTCGCGATCTTGTGCAGACGCTTGTCCGGGTAATTGAGGATGTTCAGTAAAGCCATGATCGAAAAATGGATTGGGCGCCGACGCAGTTGAAAAGTCGCGCAATTGGCCATTCGGCCAGGTTGTTCGCCGATCGCGACGCGCAGAGGATAGATGGTGACGCAACCGTGTCGGTTCAACGCCAGATCAACGCCCGGATACGCGTCGGCAAGCTCGCGCGAAGGCGGCGCGGCAGCGGTTTCGAGTTATTTCGGATGATGAAAATTTTAGCATGGCGGCCGACAGGATGCCGCGCATAAGGATGATGCCAGTGATGCAAACCCTTCCGCTTACTGATCAGGAAATCGCCGCGTGGTTGCGGCTCGCCATGGCGCCGGGCCTCGGGCCGGCCGCATTGCGACGCTTGCTCGCCGCTTTCGGCCTGCCCGAAGCCGTGTTGTCGCAGACCTTCGCGGCACTCGCCGGGGTCGCTGGCGACGCCGCTGCCCGTGCCGCGCTCGCGCCGCCAGCGGCTGACTTTCAGGCGCATCTGGACGCTGTGCGCGCGTGGCACGAATTGCCCGGCAACGCGCTCGTGACCCTAGGTGATCCCGCTTATCCGCCGCTGTTGCTGACAATGCCCGATCCGCCACCGCTGCTGTACGCAAAAGGGCGGATCGATCTGCTGCATGCGCGCAGCGTCGCCGTAGTCGGCAGTCGCAGCGCGACGCCGCAGGGAGTCGAGGATGCGACGCGCTTTGCGCGCGCCTTCGCCGACGCAGGGCTAACAGTCGTGTCGGGCCTCGCGTCCGGCGTCGACGCCGCCGCGCATCGCGGCGCGCTGCAAGGGCGCGGCAGCACCGTCGCCGTGATCGGCACGGGCGCCGATATCGTCTATCCAGCCGCGCATCACACGCTGGCGCATCAGATCGCCGACGGCGGCGCGATTCTGTCGGAATGGCCGCTCGGCACGCCCGCCCGCTCCGCGCACTTTCCTCAGCGCAACCGGTTGATCGCGGGGATGGTCAGCGGCGTGCTGGTCGTCGAGGCGGCGATGCGCTCCGGCTCGCTGATCACCGCCCGCCTCGCCAATGAAATGGGTCGCGATGTGTTCGCGATTCCCGGCTCCATCCACGCGCCGCTGGCGCGCGGCTGCCACCGGATGATCAAGCAGGGCGCGAAACTCGTCGAAACGCCCGAGGACGTGCTGGAGGAACTCGGATTGAGCGCGCAGGCATCGGGCGCGGTCGCGTCGTCCGGATCGAACATCATCGCGCTAAAGCCGCACGCCTCGAAAGAACAGCGCGACGACGGCGCCCGCCTGCCGCCCGAGGCGGAGCGCTTGCTCGATGCCCTCGGCCATTCGCCCACCACGCTTGAAATCCTGGCCGAACGCACCGACATGCACGACACGCTGCTGCAAAGCATGCTGCTGCGTCTCGAACTGGCGGGCGAATTGTGTGCGCTGCCCGGCGGCCGTTACGTTCGCGCGACGCACAGCGGGTAACGCGCCGTGCTACATTCGCGCCAAATAACCGTGAAATGCCGAAGGAACCGTCATGCCCGCGTTGAATCTGGACACCGACCCGAAACGGATTGCCGAGCGCGTCAATGACCGCGAAACGCTTTTCGTTGCGTGTCTGTGCGCGGAATGGTGCGGAACCTGCCGCGAGTACCGTGCCGCCTTCGATGCGCTCGCGGACAGGCATCCGGATATATGTTTCGCGTGGGTCGACATCGAAACCCACGCAGACCGTTTCGACGACCTTGATGTCGAAAATTTCCCCACCATTCTTATAGAGGATGGTGTGACGACCCGATTCTTCGGCACGGTCTTGCCGCAAGCGGCCATCGTCGAGCGGATGCTGGTTGATCTGACCGCGCTGCCCGGCGTCAAAGGCGCGCCGAAAATGCGGCCGGCTTTGCTGGAAGCTTGACCGCACACTCGCGCCGACCCATACCGCCCCAATTGCTGCCGGCGCTTGCGGGTGGCGGAACGGCATTGACGAAAACCGTCGCGCATTGCGGAAAAAGGGGCGCCCAAGGCGTCGGAAACCGCGTCTGGCGACGGTCGTCACCCGCTTGCCCAACCGATCTGGGCGCAATTATGATGACCCGCTTTTTTGGGCCCACCGGTTGCCGTTGCGGCAGCGTGTGCTATAAAGCGGTCGTTAATGGGTGCCAAACCCGGGCGCGAAAACCCGGGGTACCAGCCCGAATTCACCAATTTATTTTCAGTCATGTCAAAAGCACTGATCATCGCCGAGAAGCCCTCCGTCGCGAACGACATCGCGCGGGCTTTGGGCGGTTTTACCAAGCATGACGAGTACTTCGAAAACGACGATTTCGTTCTTTCGTCGGCGGTCGGCCATCTCGTCGAGATCGCCGCGCCCGAAGAATATGAAGTCAAGCGCGGCAAATGGAGCTTCGCCAATCTGCCCGTCATCCCGCCGCATTTCGATCTGCATCCGATTGCGAAAAGCGAGTCCCGGCTCAAGGTCCTGACGAAGCTGATCAAGCGAAAAGACGTCGATCGCCTGATTAACGCATGCGACGCCGGGCGCGAAGGCGAACTGATTTTCCGCCTGATCGCGCAGCACGCCAAAGCGAAACAGCCGGTGCAGCGTCTTTGGCTGCAGTCGATGACGCCCGCCGCCATTCGCGACGGCTTCGCCCAACTGCGCAGCGACACGGACATGCAGCCACTCGCGGACGCGGCGCGTTGCCGCTCGGAAGCGGACTGGCTCGTCGGCATCAACGGCACGCGTGCGATGACCGCGTTCAACAGCAAAGGCGGCGGCTTTTTCCTGACCACGGTTGGTCGTGTGCAGACGCCGACGCTGTCGATCGTCGTCGAGCGCGAAGAGAAGATTCGCCGCTTCGTGCCGCGCGACTACTGGGAAGTGAAGGCGGAATTCGTCTGCGCGGCGGGCTTCTACGAGGGCCGCTGGTTCGATCCGAAATTCAAGAAGGACGAGTTCGATCCCGAAAAGCGCGATTCGCGGCTCTGGAGCTTGCCGGCGGCGGAAACGATCGTCGCAGCCTGTCGCGGCCAGACGGGCACCGTGACGGAAGAATCGAAGCCGTCAACGCAGCTTTCGCCCGCGCTCTTCGACCTGACCAGCTTGCAGCGCGAGGCCAATGGCCGCTTCGGCTTTTCGGCGAAGAACACGCTCGGCCTCGCTCAGGCGCTGTACGAAAAGCACAAGGTGTTGACGTATCCGCGTACCGACGCGCGCGCCCTGCCGGAAGACTACCTGGACACGGTCAAGGCAACGATGGAGATGCTCAAGGAGAGCAATAACTATCTGCCGCACGCCAAGCAGGTGCTCGACAAGGGCTGGGTGAAGCCGAACAAGCGCATCTTCGACAATTCGAAGATCAGCGACCACTTCGCAATCATCCCGACGCTGCAGGCGCCGAAGGCGCTGTCCGAACCGGAGCAGAAGCTGTACGACCTCGTCGTCAAGCGCTTTCTCGCCGTGTTTTTCCCGGCGGCCGAATATCGCGTGACCACGCGCATCACCGAAGTCGTCGGCCATCATTTCAAGACGGAAGGCAAGGTGCTCGTCGAGCCGGGCTGGCTGCAGGTGTATGGCCGCGAGTCGGGTGGAGAAGACGCGAATCTCGTCCCGGTGCAAAAGGACGAGAAGGTCAAAACCGACAAGATCGCCGCGCAGCAACTCACGACCAAGCCGCCCGCGCGCTACAACGAAGCCACGCTGCTGTCGGCGATGGAAGGCGCGGGCAAGCTCGTCGAAGACGACGAGTTGCGCGAAGCAATGGCCGCGAAGGGCCTCGGCACGCCGGCCACGCGCGCTGCCATCATCGAAGGTCTGCTAGGCGAAAAGTATCTGGTGCGCGAAGGGCGCGAGCTGATTCCGACCGCGAAGGCTTTCCAGTTGATGACGCTGCTGCGCGGCCTCGACGTGAAGGAATTGACCGCGCCGGAACTGACGGGCGAGTGGGAATACAAGCTGTCGCAGATGGAGCGCGGCAAGCTGCCGCGCGACGCGTTCATGCAGGAAATTGCCCGCATGACGCAGACCATCGTGAAGCGCGCGAAGGAATACGATTCCGACACCATTCCCGGCGACTACGCAACGCTGCAAACGCCTTGCCCCAATTGCGGTGGCCAGGTGAAGGAAAACTACCGGCGCTTCGCCTGCACCAAATGCGAGTTCTCCATTTCGAAAATTCCGGGTGGCCGGCAGTTCGAAATCGAGGAAGTCGAAGAGCTGTTGCAGAAGAAGGAAATCGGGCCGCTTTCGGGTTTCCGCAGCAAGATGGGCCGTCCGTTCTCGGCAATTCTGAAGCTCTCGTTCGACGACGAAATCAAGAACTACAAGCTCGAGTTTGACTTTGGGCAGGACCAGGGCGGCGAAGACGGCGAGGCGCCGGACTTCTCCGAACAGGAACCCGTCGGCGCATGCCCGAAATGCGGCAGCCGCGTGTTCGAGCACGGCATGAGCTACGTCTGCGAAAACTCTGTCGCGAATCCGAAAACGTGCGACTTCCGCTCGGGCAAGGTGATCCTCCAACAGGAAATCCCGCGCGAGCAGATGGCGAAGCTGCTGACGGACGGACGCACCGATCTGCTGACCAACTTCAAGTCGTCGCGCACGGGCCGCAACTTCAAGGCTTATCTCGTCAAGCAGAACGACGGCAAGATCGGTTTCGAGTTCGAGAAGAAGGAACCGAAGGAAGGCGCGGCGGCGAAATCGGCGGCGGCGAAGGCGGCAGCCGCGTCCGACGACGACGGCGCTGCCAACGGTGCTCCCGTGAAGAAGGTTGCCACGAAAACCGCGGCGGCCAAGAAAGCGCCGGCGAAAAAAGCCGCCGCCAAGACAGCCGCAGCGAAAACGGCGGCGCGCAAGACAGGCTCATAGGCTCTGCGCAAAGCGGGGCAAGGCGAAGCGCGACACTGCCCTGCCCGCTGCGCTTCACCGTTTGGCGCGCGGACGCCGGCCAACAAAAAGCGCAGTCACCGCAAAAGGTGACTGCGCTTTTTTTAATCGCCGCGCAACGTGCCTCATCACTGAGGCGCCGTTGCGAATGCCTACCCGGACGCGAGGCGGTTCAGTGCGTGGGCGTGACGATGCCGCCGCGCGAGCGGTTCAGCGTGCGCGTCGCAGGCTTGGCCGTGATTTCGCTATCCAGCAGGCTCGATAGCGGCTCGGCGCCGTCGAAGGCCTCGGGCGGCATCGACATCGCCGTCGACTCCAGCATCGACGGTGACCGTTCCACACCATCTTTGACCCACTGCTCGCCAAGCTGGCTGTTCGGCGTCTGGTTGAAATGCTCGACGAGGTGATCGATGAACGTGCGGACCTTGGCCGGCAAGTGGCGCCGGCTCGGGTACGCGATGTTGATCTCGACCTGCGGCAGCCGATAGTCGCTCAGCAGACGCACCAGCTTGCCGCGCGTCGTGTCGCGGCCGATCAGATAGCTCGGCAGGATCGCGATGCCCATACCGAGCAGCGCGAACTGGCGCAGCATTTCCGTGTTGTTTGCGACGATCACGTTGGTCGGACGCACGCGCACTTCGCCTTCCGGCCCCGTGAACACGCGCTCATCGCCCCAATACTCCGACGGCAGCGACAGACACGGGTGCTCGAGCAGCTGTTCGGGGCGGGTCGGCGTGCCGTGCTTTTCCAGATAGGCGGGCGTCGCGCAGACGGTCATGCAGCCCGTGGTCAGCCGGCGCGTGACGATGCTCGCGCTACGCATGTGGCGCGCAATCACCACGCCGACATCGAACCCTTCTTCGACGAGATCGACCTGACGGTCAACCAGCGTGACGTCCGGGATGACTTTTGGATAGCGCTCCGCGTACGTCTGCAGCACGGGCGCGAGGTTGTGCAACCCGAACACAACGGGCGCAACAATGCGCAATGTACCGACGGGCTCGTGATTGCGCGCGACCACCATTTGCTCGACATCCTCGAGTTCGTCGAGGATCTGGCGCGCGCGCTCCAGGTAGACCTGGCCGGACTCGGTCAGCGACAGGCTACGTGTGGTGCGATTCAGCAGCCGCGTACCGAGACGCCCTTCGAGATCGGCGACGTGGCGTGTGGCGACTGCGTTTGAAATATCCATCGCGCTTGCCGCGCGGGCGAAACTACCGAGATCCGCCACCTTGACGAAAACTCGCATCGACTGCAAATGATCCATGACAACTCCTGCCGTATTTCCGCTCCCGCGAACAGGAAGCACACTTGGAATTTTCCTACGACCAGGGAAATCCTGCAGAAGTTGCCTACGATCGTCGAAATTTTATAAAAATTTGAGTCAATATCTTCGCGGACAACATGGCAGAACTGTCATTGTTCCCGATGCGGAAACAATTTGCTGCATTGCGTCGACAACGCGGACGGAGTGCGAACAGCGAAAGCGACGCGTCGGCGCCGGAATGGACCTCGAAAGATCAGACGAATCGACAGCGAATGACATGAAAAAGCCGCCCGCAGGCGGCTCGTCAAACGTGGGTCGTAAGTGCGTGGGCACCGAATCAGGCGGCCAGCTTTTTCTCCAATGCGCTGCGCGTATCTTGCAGTGCAGGCGGCAAGCCGTGCTTGAGCGTATCGAACAGTTCGTCGTGCAGCGCCAGTTCCTTGCGCCAGGCGGCATCGTCGACGGAAATCACCTGTTCGAACTGCTCGCGCGTGAAGTCGAGGCCACTCCAGTCGATGTCCTCATAGCGTGGCGACACGCCGAACGCATGCTCTTCGCCCTCTGCCTTGCCCTCGATCCGGTCGACCATCCAGCGCAGCACGCGCATGTTCTCGCCGAAGCCCGGCCACGCGAACTTGCCGTCGTCGCCCTTGCGGAACCAGTTGACGCAGAAAATCTTCGGCACGCGCGCCTGCAACTGCTCGAGCCGCGCGCCCGTTTTCAGCCAGTGGCCGAAGTAGTCGCTCATGTTGTAGCCGCAGAATGGCAGCATCGCAAACGGGTCGCGCCGCACGACGCCCTGCTGCCCGGCCGCCGCCGCCGTCGTCTCCGAACCCATCGTCGCCGCCATGTAGACGCCTTCGACCCAGTCGCGCGCTTCTGTCACGAGCGGCACGGTAGTTGAGCGACGTCCGCCGAACACGAACGCGTCGATCGGCACGCCGGCCGGGTTCTCCCAATCGGCGTCGATCGACGGACATTGCGACGCGGGCGCCGTGAAGCGGGCGTTCGGATGCGCCGCCTTGCGGCCTGATTCCTTCGCAATCGCGGGCGTCCAGTCCTTGCGCTGCCAGTCGATCAGATGCGCGGGCGGCTCGTCCGTCATGCCTTCCCACCAGACGTCGCCGTCGTCGGTGAGCGCGACGTTCGTGAAGATCACATTTTCCTTCAGCGTCGCCATCGCGTTGAAGTTGGTCTTTTCGCTCGTGCCCGGCGCGACGCCGAAATAGCCGGCTTCCGGGTTGATCGCGTAGAGACGCCCGTCCTTGCCCGGCTTGATCCACGCGATGTCGTCGCCGATCGTCGTGATCTTCCAGCCGTTCATGCCTTCGGGCGGAATCAGCATCGCAAAATTGGTCTTGCCGCACGCCGACGGGAACGCCGCCGCCACATGATGCTTGTGCCCTTCCGGCGACGTCACGCCGAGCACCAGCATGTGCTCCGCGAGCCAGCCTTCGTCGCGGCCCATCGTCGACGCGATGCGCAGCGCGAAGCACTTCTTGCCGAGCAGCGCGTTGCCGCCGTAGCCCGAGCCGTAGCTCCAGATTTCGCGGGTTTCGGGGAAATGGACGATGTACTTCGTATCGTTGCACGGCCACGCGACGTCTTTCTCGCCAGCCGCGAGCGGCGCGCCGACGGAATGCACGCACGGCACGAAGTCGCCGTCCTCGCCGAGCACGTCATACACCTTGCGGCCCATGCGCGTCATGATCCGCATGTTCGTGACGACGTACGGGCTGTCGCTCAGCTCGACGCCGATATGCGCGATAGGAGAGCCGAGCGGGCCCATCGAGAACGGCACGACGTACATCGTGCGGCCGCGCATCGCGCCGTCGAAGAGGCCGTCGAGCGTCGCGCGCATCTCGGCGGGCGCGAGCCAGTTGTTGGTCGGGCCCGCGTCTTCACGGCGCTGCGAGCAGATGAAGGTGCGATCCTCGACGCGCGCGACGTCGGATGGATCGGAACATGCCAGATAGGAATTAGGCCGTTTGGCCGGGTTGAGCTTTTTGAAAGTGCCGGCCGCGACCATCTGTTCGCACAGTCGGTCGTATTCCTCCTGCGACCCGTCGCACCAGACGATCCGCTCCGGTTTAGCCAGCGCCGCCACGCGCTGCACCCACTCGATCAGTTTTTGGTGTTTGACCCAGGCAGGCGCTTCGACCGTCGAATGGCCTGCGAATGCGGGATGATTCATCGAGCTGTCTCCGTTTTGGTAGAAGAAGAATCGGTGCTAGCCCAACGCCGCTGCATGCGAGAGGCGGCAATCGGCGCGAGGTTGTGTCGCGCGCGATCGTGCAGGTCGTGCGGGCCTTGCAGCCTGTCGCCGACGCCTTGCAACCGTGTGTAAAGCGGCTTGCGCGGACATGCAACAAACTGTTAAAAACGAGGGAACTTGCCCTACCGTTGTGGTTCCGTCCTCGCGGCTCCTTGTACGGTACGGCATTCCACTCAAGCATCATGTGGTCCAGATCACATGGTGGGACACCCGAATAAGACTCTCCGTTCCGCATCCTTCGCAGGATGCGTCGCAAAACATATACGCCATGAAGATTGCCATCCTTGACGACTATCAAGACGCCGTCCGCAAGCTCGACTGTTTCCAACTGCTCGCCGACCACGAGGTCAAGGTTTTCAACAACACCGTTCGCGGCCTGGGCCAGCTCGCCAGCCGTCTGTCGGAAGTCGACGCGCTGGTCCTGATTCGCGAACGCACCCGCATCAGCTCGCAACTGCTCGACAAGTTGCCGCATCTGCGCATGATCAGCCAGACAGGCCGCGCAGGCAGCCACATCGACATGGCCGCCTGCACGGAGCGCGGCATCGCCGTGCTGGAAGGCGTCGGCTCGCCGATCGCCCCCGCCGAGCTGACGTGGGCTCTTATCATGGCCGCGCAACGTCGCATTCCGCAATACGTGGCAAACCTTAAGCAAGGAGCCTGGCAACAATCGGGCCTGAAGACGTCGGCGCTGCCGCCGAACTTCGGTCTTGGGCAGGTGTTGCGCGGACAGACGCTCGGCATCTGGGGCTACGGCAAGATCGGCCGGCTGGTGGCGGGCTACGGCAAGGCGTTCGGCATGAACGTGCTGATCTGGGGCCGCGAGCATACGCGTGAGGCCGCGCTCGCCGATGGCTATCAGGTCGCGGACAGCCGCGAGGCGCTGTTCGAGCAAAGCGACGTGCTGTCGCTGCATCTGCGCCTGCACGACGACACGCGCGGCATCGTCAAGCAGGATGATCTGATGCGCATGAAGCCGACGGCGCTGTTCGTCAATACGAGCCGCGCGGAGCTGCTGGAAGAAAACGCGCTGATGGGCGCGCTGTCGCACAACCGGCCGGGCATGGTGGCCATCGACGTCTACGAAAGCGAGCCGATCCTGCAGGGCTACAGCCTGTTGCGCATGGAAAACGTGATCTGCTCGCCGCACATCGGCTACGTCGAGAAGGAAAGCTACGAGCTGTATTTCAGCGCGGCGTTCAAGAACATTCTCGCGTTCGATAAGGGCGATACGTCGAGTGTTGCCAATCCCGAAGCGTTGCAGGGCGGGCGCCGCAAGTAATCGTTCGAAAGCCCGGAGGCGTTTCCGGGCTTTTTTATTGATGCGCGCGCTTCAGTCGTGCGCGGCGGCGGCGAGCAAATCGGGCATCCGTTGTAGAAACTGCTCGCCATCGACGCGGCCGAGATCGTAGGCGTGCTGCATCTGCGAAGGGCTCGTGTAGTCCCAGCTGGAAATCGGCACCTTGCGCGACGGCTGCACGTACAACCGATGCTGCTCGCCGTGCGGGACGACGAACATCTGCGGACGCGGATAAATGCGCGTTACCATCACCAGCACGTTGCCAGGCGTCGGGTCGAGCGCGCCGACAGGCACGTTGTCGACCATTCCGCCGTCGAGCACCGGGCGCCCGTTGCGTCGCAGAACAGGCGTGAACGGCGGCGTGCACGACGACTGAAGAATCAGGTCGGCGAGTTCGTCGACGCTCGCGCAATCCTGCGCGCGCACGAATTCGGGATGAAATCCGAGCGACTGGCCGAGCGTCGGGTGCAGCGTCTTGCGGATGTACTTTTCGATGTTGTATGCGATCAAACCTGCCGCGACGGCACTGCGCGCGCCCAGCCAGCGCGGCACATGCGACACGCCGATGCGGATTTCCGGCGCCTTCGCGAGTTGCGAGAAGCTGTCGCCGTAGATGTCGAGCAGCGCCTGCCGGTAGATCCGGTAATGCGGAAACACAGATTCGCCGCGCAGCAAATTGCCCCAATAGGCGTTCTTCGTGTTGCGGCGCAGCGCGTTCTCGTAATAGCGCATGACCCAGGCGGCGTCGCGCGTGTAAAGCATGCAGGCCGTCGCCGCGCCGGCCGAGATGCCCGTGATCACACGCGGTTTGATCGCCAGTTCCGGCTGGACGACGTCCCAGAACCCCGCTTGCCACCAGCAGCGATTGCCGCCGCCGGCGAATACGACCTGATCGAACATCCGTTTAGTCCTTCGATTACCGCCGCGCTCTAGGCATAGGCGGCGGATGCGCGCTCAATTGAGCAGCGCGTACGTGGTGGTAGCGTGGACGGCCATCTTGCCATCCTCGTCGGTGAGTTCGACTTCGCCGAACACGAGGTTGCGGCCCATGCGCAGCACGCGCGCGGTGATCAGCACGTCGCCTTTGCGGACGGCGCGCATGAAGCTGATGTTAAGCGACACGGTTGTCATCGGCTTGAAGCCGCCGAGCGCAGCGGCAATGGCGACGACCATCGCGGTGTCGGCGGCCGCCATGAAAACCTGGCCGCAGATCACGCCCCCGCTGTGGCGCAGTTCGCCGGAAAACGGCAGGCGCAGCGTCGCGCTTTCATCGTCGACCTTGACGGGCGTGAGCGACAGCGACCGCACCCACGGCGCGAGCACCTGATCGAGCAACGCCCGGACTTCGTTTTCGTCCATCGTGAGTTCCGGTTGCGCCGCGCGGACGACCGCACGACATGATGTCGCGACATGATACCGGGACGAACGCCCGTGCGCTTCGATGGTGCCCAACGTGAATATGGGCGCGTTTGGGGGCTTATTGGGGCTTCTGTGGAATCCGTCCGCTGCTGTGGACGACTCGTCACGCGGTCTTTTTAAGAAATTTGCGAGATAGGCTTGCCAAGCAAGAAAAACTCCTGCATACTCTCGCTTCTGTTGGGGGCGTTAGCTCAGTTGGTAGAGCAGCGGACTCTTAATCCGTAGGTCGAGTGTTCGAGTCACTCACGCCCCACCAAAGAATTCAAGCACTTAGCCCGGTCATCGCGACCGGGCTTTTTGCTTTTCGGGCTCGTGTAGGCACTGTGTAGGC
This sequence comes from Paraburkholderia bengalensis, assembly GCF_037126505.1. NCBI lineage: Bacteria > Pseudomonadati > Pseudomonadota > Betaproteobacteria > Burkholderiales > Burkholderiaceae > Paraburkholderia > Paraburkholderia bengalensis. The sequence goes on along the minus strand of NZ_JACFYJ010000029.1, from coordinate 47,438 downwards.
AATCTTCGCCAACCTACGGAGTCTCGGCGCATTCCCATAAACCTGCGATGCGGACGCCGAGCGATGCGCGTAACCTTCGAGAAGAGGAGTATCCAGTTACGCAACTCCGCACGGGAATCCGCCATGCGCCGCACCCATCTCTATAGCGATATGGGGTTATCGGCGAAGCAGACGTAGCACTGAAGTCGTTGTTGGCGGCGACGACGATACCGTGTACGGCGCGTCCTTGACCGGCTCCAGGTCGTCATAGTGGTGCACGATTTCGAGGAAGTTGGGCGAATCGCCCACCTTGCCGGATGGCAGCACGTCGAAGTTCGGTCCCTGTGATGCCTTGCCCTTTTTCTGGATCGTGATGACCTCCAGGAACAGATCGAACGGGCCACCCAGCGTGATGCTGCCGTCCTTCATCTGGATAAACGCGCCGCCAGATTCGAGCGTGAGTTCTTTCCGCGCCTTGATATGCACCGCGCCGTTGACACTCGCCATCGTCAGGTCCTTGTCCGCAATAAATGACATCGGGCCTCCGCTACGCTCTCGCGTCTGTTGCCAATATCTTATTTTTTACACCATTTGTTTCAGTAGCTGGCGGGTGCAATGCGAAGTGTCCCAGGACATTCGCCCGCTCGCGCCGCCCGCTTGCGATGGGTCCTTCGTGGGACCAAATCGATATGTGGGTGCGAAGACGCCCCGATTGGCAGTAGCTAGGTGTCCGCAAAGGTGTTCGCATGCCGCAACACGATTCGCTCAAAAGCGCTTCTGGCAAGGCTTTCAGCCCTTCGCATGCGAACACGCATGCGGACAAAAATGCCAACTCCGCGGACATTCGCGCGGACACTCTTTCCGTAGGTCGAGTGTTCGAGTCACTCACGCCCCACCAAAGAATTGAAAGGCCGCTCGCGCAAGCTGACCGGCCTTTTTCATTTCCCCTCGTCCGGCCCCTCTCTTCAATTTCCCGGCACGACTGCATCCGAAGCCGCCTTCGCCATCCTGTTCGCGGCATCGGCTTTAGCGAGCGCCTGCTTCTTCAGATAATCGACGGTGCCCTGAAACATCGGATTCACGTCGGGATACGACGAGTCGGTGACAAAGTTCAGTCCGTTCTGCTGCGCCTCGACCAACTCCTGATACACCTGTGCGCGCGTCTTGCCTTGCGCGAACGCATCGGTCGAGCCGAGCACGGCAACGGAAACGGCCAGCAGTGCGAGCATCTTCATTTCCAACTCCTTTGAAAACGTGCGGTACGCACAGTGACAAACCACGCGACACCGCAATCTATTCCCGCTCGCCGTTCAAAAAAAAATTGATTCGGATAACGAATTATCAAAGGCGAAAAAACGGCCGCATCATGGATGCAGTCGCTTTAGCAAAGCAGGCAAGTGCCCGTATCAACCCGGCGTCGCGCTCGTCAATTGCGCATATACGTCATGCGCAATCTGCAGCATGACCTTACGATCGATCCCGCCCGACACGGCATAGCCAAAGTCGCCATCAACCCAATAGAACACGTTTACCGGGCCTTCCTGATAGAGCTTGAACGCCGTCGTGTTCGCGTTCACCTTGCGATGCGAGATGCACAATGTGACACGCTCGCCATTCGCGTTGTGATACATGAACTGCGCGACGGGCCCATCGTCGCCGGGCAATATGCGGCCGCCCGCGAGTTCGAATCCACTCTTGGTCAACATCGGCGGATGCACGTCGGTGCCGAGCTTGTCGGCCAGGTACTGAACGAACTCCTGCTCGTGATCCTCGCTGATCTGCGCCGGGCGATCGACGGCCGGCATGTACACGACGTGCGCGAGCGCCGCCTTCTTTGCAAACACTTCCGAAGAGTCGGCACTGACCGGCCGCGTATCCGATGTCCCGGACGACGCCCCAGGCGATCCACCCGCCCAGGGCGCGGGCACATCCTTGCCGAGATTCGTGCCGACGCCGATACCGACGCCCAGCACCAGCGCCGCCGCCATGCCCGCGAATTGCGGCCAGTTCGCCGCGCTCAACCACGGTCGCTTTTCCGGCGTGCGCAGGCGCGTGGGAACGGGCTCGTTCAGCACGCGGTCATAGCGCTCATGAAAGATGTTGTTCAGCGAAAAATAATCGCTGATACGCGCGGCCAGCGCAGGATTCGATTCGATCGCGCGCTCCACCTGTTCACGCCGCTCGTCGGACAGCACGCCGTCCACGTATGCATGAATGTCTTCTTCGCTGATTGGAGTTTGTTGATCGCTCATCGCACCACCTTCAGTTTCGCGCCGGGCTGCGCGCCCGCCATCAACGCTCGCAAGCGCTCCCGCCCACGCGAGAGCCTGGACATCACCGTGCCGACAGGAATGTCGAGCGCAATCGCCACTTCCGCGTAACTCATTTCCTCCAGCCCGACCAGCAACACGACTTCGCGCTGATCGGCAGGCAGACGCTGCAACGCGTAATCGAGATCGCGCACTTCGAGCGAATGCGTCTGCTCCCCCGACACGGCAAATTCGCTTTCCACAATGCTTTCGTCATCGACGGAAACGTGCACCGCGCGCGCCGACGATTTGCGCACCTGATTGACGAACACGTTATGCATGATCGTGAAGAGCCACGCGCGCAGATCCGTCCCGGCCTGAAACATTTTCGTGCGCGTGAGCGCGCGCTCGAGCGTGTCCTGCACAAGATCGTCTGCGAGATCGCGATTGCTGATCAGCGCCCGCGCGTAGCGGCGCAAACGCGGCACGTGATCCATCAACTCGTTACGAATGTCCATTGGCTCTACCCATCAGATGTCGAGCGGCGCGCAATCCGCCGCGCGCATCGCCTCTTGAAGCAGAGAACACAATCTGACGCATTTTATTCCGCCTGCTTTTCGTCAAGCCGACACATGCACGCAAATCGGCCTTGCCCCTTTACTAGCGCAAGGTCAGCGCATCGGCGGCACGCATCAGTCCGTGCGTGGTGGCGCGTCCCGCCAGCACGTAACGCCTGCCGTTCGCCGTCCACGTGAGGAGCCGCACATCGCCGACCCGTTGCCCCGCCCAGTGCGGATCACTGCCTGCGAACGGCGCTGCCGCCGAAACCAGCACGACGGCTTCGCCATCGGCATTGCGGTAATCGAGTATATCGATGCTCGCAAGCACGTTCGGATGCCGCGTTCGCGCACCGACGAGCGTCAGGCCTACGGACGCGAGATCGACGGCATGCGGATCATTGAGCGTGGCGGCGGGCACCTCGCCGGCGTGCCGCGCGGAGCTGCGCATCAGCGCCATCACCGCGGCGGCATCGAGCATTTCCGACGATACCCGCGACGCAGCGAACCACCCGCTCGCCGCCAGCACGGCCAGCACGACGCCGATCACCGCCATGCCCACCCGGCGCACGAAAAACCGGTGCATCTTCGTGCGGAAATCGATCGGTTGCGCCCGATTGACATGAGGCTCCCGCAAGCGCTGCGGGAATGCGCCTTCAAACACGCTGCGCATCTGCATGTTCAGTTGCCGGTAGAAGGCGATCCGTTCGGCTTCACGCGGGCGCGATCCCAGATAGCTGCGCACGCGCGCCGCCCGTTCGGGCGGCAGACTGCCGTCGGCGAATGCCTGCATGTCGGCTTCAGTGAGCGGCGTGTCGGGCGGTGGACGGGTGCGGGACATGATGGTTCGATCGTGCGGATTTCGGGCTTCTGCTGCGCTAACAGAAGCGCTGCGGCCTTTATTCCATCGGCTTTTGACAATCCATTCGTCAGACATAAGCCCAAAAGTAAACGCGCCGCATGACGAAAAGCCATGCGGCGCGTTGCGAGAAACTGACGACGCTTACTTCGCCGAAACGTCGATATTGCCGAAGTACTTTTGAGCCAGCGTCTTGACCGTGCCGTCCGCCTGCACCTTGGCGATGGCGGCGTTCAGCTGGTCACGCAGCGACGTATCGCCCTTGCGAATGCCGAACGCGATCCCGCTGCCGAGTATCTTGTCGTCGCGCACGGGCTGGCCGACGAAGGCGAAATCCTTGCCGTCGGGACGCGACAGGAATCCTGTTTGCCCCGCCGGCGCGAGCACGAGCGTCGCATCGAGGCGCCCGGCGACGAGATCCGTATAGACCTGGTTCTGGTCCTGATACGGCACGACCGACACGCCCGCGTTCTCCCAGTGCGCCTTCGCATACGTTTCCTGGATCGACGCCTGCAGCACGCCCACACGCTTGCCCTTCAGCGACTCGGGCGTCGGCTGCAGCCCGCTGTCCTTGCGGGCGATCAGCTGCGTCGGCACGCGATAGATCACGTTGGTGAAGTCGATCGCCTGACGGCGTTTTTCCGTTGCGTTCATCGCCGAGTTGATCGCGTCGAACTTGCGACCCTGCAACGCGGGAATCAGCCCGTCGAACGATGTTTCCACCCAGCTGCATTTCAGGTTCGCCGTCTTGCAGACAGCGTTGCCGATGTCGATATCGAAGCCCTGCAACTCACCGTTCGGTCCTTTCGATTCAAACGGCGGATATTGCGCTTCGAGCCCATAGCGCAGCGACGTCGCATCGGCGGCAAGCGCCGAGCCCGTCGCCACCGATGCGAACGCGCACGCCAGCACCAGCAGATTCTTCACAAGCTTCATTTCGATCTCCTTCCCCTTGGTTTATGCGGTTCACCGTACATCGGACGGCGTGGCGATACGCCGATGCTCGAGTACGGGCAGACGATTGCGCGCTTCGTCGAGCGCCCTTTGCGTAAGCATCGCGAGCGCGATGCCGGGTTCGTCGTCGCGCCGCGCGAGCACTTCGCCCCACGGCCCGACGATCATACTGTGGCCAAAAGTGCGCCAGCCATTCGAATGCGTGCCGCACTGGCCGGACGCCAGCACGAATGCCTGATTCTCGACGGCCCGCGCGCGCAGCAGCAGCTCCCAATGCGCGAGGCCCGTCGTATGCGTGAAGGCGGCAGGCACGGCGATCACGTCCGCTTGCGGGCCCGCGCGATACAGCTCGGGAAACCGCAAGTCGTAGCAGACGGACAGGCGCAACGCGCCGAACGGCCCCTGCGCCGTGCCGATGCTGTCGCCGCCGACCATCGTGTCGCCTTCGGCGTGCTGCTCGGCGCCCTGATTGAAGCTGAACAGATGAATCTTGTCGTAGCGCGCGGTGCACTGCCCCGACGGATCGAACACGAGCGACGTGTTGTACGCGTGCGTGCCGACTTGCGGCCCGTGCGACGGCCGGATCGGCACCGTGCCGCCGATCAGCCACGCGCCCGTCTCGCGCGCGAGTTCGGACAGCGCCTGCTGAACGGGCCCGTCGCCAAACGTCTCGGCGATCGCGACGCGCTGCATTTCGTCGTCGCCGATCCAGCAGAAGTATTCGGGCAGGCAGATGAGCGTCGCGCCTTCGCGTGCCGCCTGATGCACCCAGCGGCGCGCCTCGCCGAGATTGTGCGCGACGTCGGCGCTGCTGCTCATCTGCACGACGGCGGCCTTGACGGATTGCTGCATCATCGCGTGCTCCTCAGATATCGCGCAAACGCCGCGCGCCTTCGATCAGCGTCGCGTCGTCCTTCGAAAAACTCAGGCGAATCAGGCCCGAATCGGTGCCGTCCGTATAGAACGCCGACAGCGGAATGGTCGCCACCTTCGCGTCGCGGATCAGGCGCAGCACGAAGTCGCTGTCGCTTTCTTCCGAGAAACCGCGAAAGCGCGCCAGCATGAAAAAGCTGCCTTCGCTCGGCAGCAGCTCGAAGCGCGATTCGCGCAGCTCGCGCGCCAGCAGGTCGCGCTTGCGCTGATAGAAATCGGACAGACCCAGGTAGCTCTGCGGATTAGACAGCGCTTCGACGAACGCGTATTGCATCGGCGTATCGGCCGAAAACACCATGAACTGATGAACCTTGCGGATCTCGTCCATCAGCACGGCGGGCGCGAGGCAATAGCCGACGCGCCAGCCCGTCACGTGATACGACTTGCCGAACGACGACACGATCACGCTGCGCTCCGCCAGCTCGCGATGACGCGCCATGCTCTGATGCTTCGCGCCATCGAACACGACGTGCTCGTAGACCTCGTCGGACAGAATCACGATGTCCGTGTTGCCCGTCACGGCTTTCAGGCGCTCGATGTCGGCGTCGCTGAAGATCGACGCGGTGGGATTGTGCGGCGTGTTGACGATGATCATGCGCGTCTTCGGCGTGATCGCGGCGGACACTTCGTCCCAGTCCACGCGAAAGCCGTCCAGCGACAGCTTGATCGCCACGGGCGTCGCGCCCTGCAGGCGCACGATGGGCGCGTAGCTGTCGAACGACGGCTCGAAGTAGATCACTTCGTCACCGGGATGCACGAGCGCGCTGATCGCCGAATAGAGCCCTTCGCTCGCGCTCGCGATCACGGTCACTTCCGTCGACGGATCATAGTGCACGCCATAGAGCGTTTCGACCTTGGCGGCGAGCGCCGAGCGCAGCGCGCCGATGCCCGCCATCGGCGCGTACTGGTTGTGACCCGCGCGCATCGCCTTGGTCACGCCGTCGACGAGCGCTTCGTCCGGCGCGAAATTCGGCGCGCCCTGCGACAGGTTCAACGCATTGTGTTCGGCGGCTAGTTGGCCGATGACCGTGAAAATTGTCGTGCCGACGTCCGGCAACTTCGAGCGTGCTTGCAAGGCGCTCTGCATGAGATTCCTCCTTCTCGCTGCAATTGGCGGGCCGCGCGACGCGACAGGCCCGTTCAGTTTGAACGATTAGGCAACAAGGCGCGCATGAGAACAATCGAAAGTTTGTCATGCGCGGCATGCGTTTGGCTCATGCGCGGCGCGAGTTCATGCCGGCGGGCAAACAGATTAAAACTGCGCATGTCTTTGATGCAGCGCCAGATGCGCGAGATGGGCGCGATGCGCGTGGAGGCTGCACATCGCACGGGTATGAAATGGAGTGATGCGCCGCTGCGTTTTCGTGATTCGTATGAAGTTAACGCGAGGCAGCACCGGACGCGCGCCGCCCCGCTCGCACGACTATTCGTGCTTCATTCGTCCATCAGACGCACCTTGACCTTCTTGCCCTTGACCTTGCCTGCGCCCAGCTTGCGCAACGCATCGCGGGCGATGCTCCGCTCGACGGCCACGTAGGTCGAAAACTCCGTCACGTTGATCTTGCCGACCTGTGCGCCGCTGAAGCCCGCGTCGCCTGTCAGCGCGCCCAGCACGTCGCCGGGACGGATCTTTTCCTTGCGGCCGCCGAGAATCTGCAGCGTTTCCATGGGCGGCAGCAGCGGTTCATCGCTCGCCGCCTTCAACGACGAAAGCGGGTGCCATTCGACATCGCGCCCCTGCGCTTCTTCGATACTGCCCACGCGGCCCATCTCGTTCATGCTCGCGAGACTGAGCGCCCAGCCCTCCTGATCCGCGCGGCCCGTACGGCCGATGCGATGCACGTGCACTTCGGGGTCCGGCGTCACGTCGACGTTGATAACGGCTTCGAGCTGCGCGATGTCGAGGCCGCGCGCGGCGACGTCGGTGGCAACCAGCACCGAGCAGCTGCGATTCGCAAACTGGATCAACACCTGATCGCGCTCGCGCTGATCGAGCTCGCCATGCAGCGCGAGCGCATGAAAGCCCTGTGCGCGCAGCACGTCGAGCAGGTCGCGGCATTGGTTCTTCGTGTTGCAGAACGCGATCGTGCTGACAGGCCGGTAGTGATTCAGCAGCAGACCGACGGCATGCAGGCGCTCGTCTTCCGTGACTTCGTAGAAGCGCTGGCGGATCTTGCTGTCGTCGTGCCGCTCTTCGAGCTTCACCTCCTTCGGGTTGCGCAGGAACTGCTGGCTCAGTTTCGCGATGCCCTCGGGATACGTGGCGGAGAACAGCAGCGTCTGCCGCTCTTTCGGGCATTGGCGCGCTACCTTCGCGATATCGTCGAAGAAACCCATGTCGAGCATGCGGTCCGCTTCGTCGAGCACCAGCGTGTTGAGCGCGCCCAGCGCGAGGCTGCCGCGCTCCAGATGGTCCATGATGCGCCCCGGCGTCCCCACGACGATATGCGCGCCGTGCTCGAGGCTCGCCGTCTGCGGACGCATGGGTGTGCCGCCGCACAGCGTCAGCACCTTGATGTTCTCTTCGGCGCGGGCAAGGCGGCGAATTTCCTGCGTCACCTGATCGGCAAGTTCGCGCGTCGGGCACAGCACCATCGCCTGCACGTCGTAGCGACGCGTATCGAGCCGCGCGAGCAGCGCAAGCGAAAACGCCGCCGTCTTGCCACTGCCCGTCTTCGCCTGCGCGATCAGATCGTGACCGGCAAGCGCGATGGGCAGGCTGGCGGCCTGAATGGGCGTCATCTCGGCGTAGCCGAGTTGCGCAAGATTGGCGAGCGCGGCGGGCGAAAGCGGCAGTTCGCTAAAAGGTCGGGCCTTGTCGGTCATGTCGATATGCGGTCTTAGTTGTACGGGCGGCCTTCGATCTGTTCATAGACGATCGTGCCGTCGTCGGCATCGAATCGTTCGACGTAGTTGCGCGCGCCGCACATCGGGCAGCGAAACAGCAGTCCCTGTCCTTCGTTCTTGATAACGACGTCGGACAGTTCCCACTGTGCGCCGCAGCTCTGGTTGATGCATGTGAACACGGTGATTCTCCAGCGTGAGTCCTCCGTGCGCTGTCTCCCGACGCGCGAAGGCTTATAGACAATAGGTTTACCTGTATATATACGTAGTAGAAGTTAACAAGCGCACCGCTTTTCTGTGGATAACACAGGTTTACCGAAACGAATCAGCGTTTTGCGGGACCCATAACCCCGCGTGGTCGATGTGCGCAGCCGACCGCGTTCGACGAACAACTTTTTCGGCCCGAACGCGCGCGCAGAGTTACCCCGTTTACGTCCACATCGATTCCACACGCGTTTCGCCCGGCTATCCCAGTGGTTATCCACTGCTTGCTGTGTATAGACGGGGACAGGCGGGAGGCGGGCGACTGCTTCGATGCGGATGTCTGGTCAGGCGGCGAGACGGAGCCTCGCATGCCGCAATTCTAGCGGATGCGCCAATCCGGCCCGGACGATGGGACGGCGAGAGAGCGAGAAGCGAGAAGCGAGAAGCGAGAAGCGAGAGCGAGTGTGCTAGTGAGCGGCCCGCGCGGTCGCGGGCGTGTGAACCGTCTTCAGCGTATCGGAGGGAAGCACGCCGAAGAGCTTGCGATAGTCAGTGGCGAACTGGCTCAGATGCCAGAAGCCCCATGCCGCCGCGACATCCTGCACCGTACGCTCGCCCGGCACCGCGCCGCACAGATCGCGGCGCGCGCCGTTCAGGCGGATGACACGCAGATAGCTCGCAGGCGCGAGGCCCAGCACATCCTGAAAGCAATATTGCAGCGTGCGCCGGCTGACGTGCAGACGCTCGCACAGCTCCGGCACGCCGACAGGGCGCTCGCGATTCGCGAGCGCGTAGTCGCGTGCTTCCGACACGATCCACTGCCTGCGCGGGCGCGCGGGTACCGCCACGGGTTCCGGGCCCGTCGCCGCGCAAAGTTCGAACAGCGCGGACAGCACGGACGTCTGCACGTTGCGACGCGCCCGTTCGGACAGCACGGTGTGCGCCGTACCGTCGAGCACGTCGCGCAACAGCGCGCAGAAACGCGTCCTGGCGCTGCTATCGACCGGGATGGTGCCCCCATGCGCGGCGCGCGCGACGAGATCGTCATGCTCGACGGTCGACGCGTGACGCTGCAGCAGCTCGTCGCGCACGACCACGCCGAATATCGCGTAGTCGCCCGGCGTCAGCAGTTCGAATTCGACGCCGCCGCGCTGGAAGGCGAGCGATCCACCGCGAATCGGCTGCGGGCCGATGCGGCCCGTGCTGTCGTCGGCAGCGGGAATGCCGAACCAGTCGCTATCGGGCGGCACTTCGCAAGTCTGCCGCAGCGACTGGCTCGTTGTCTCGCAGAACACGTGCATGCCGTCGAGATGCAGTCCCGTCAGCCTGCCGACGAAGCGGCCCGGCGTCAGCTGGTCGTACGTCTGCGTCCAGCCGTGCAGGTTGCGCGCCTGCTCGTCGGCGTCGTGCGCGACGCTGGTCTCGACTCGGCACGCCGCGGCGGCATGCCCGGATAGAAGATCGGTCGTCATATGGGGTGTCGAGGTTGGAGATGCACCTGCATGTGACAGTGAACCAGACGGGCACAGTGCGACGCAAGTCTCATGCCGAACGGGCTGTTGCGCATTCTCCGTTGCGCACGGCCGCGCGCTGTTCATTCGATGAACATTCGTGTTCGAGTTGCTCACGGATGCAACGGTGCCGGTGAACAACACGCCGCACGCGCCGCGCCGCGTGCCTCGCGACAGTGCCGCATGCACCGGCATCGGCCGCGTTCGCGCCGATGTTGGCACGCTTCTGGCGATCAGGGAGTCGGCCAGCGGATCATCGCGCAGCCTCGTGAGATATCGCGGCGAATACATCGACTACCTGAACATGTGAGGAGCACACAGATGAACCACGCAGAAATGAAGTTTCTGACGACCGAGTTTCCGTACAAAAAGCAGTACGCGAATTTTATCGGTGGCGAATGGGTGAAGCCTGTCGGCGGTGAGTACTTCGACAATATTTCGCCGATTACGGGCGAGCCGTTTACGTCGATTCCCCGCTCGCGCGAAGCCGACATCGAACTCGCGCTGGACGCTGCGCATCGCGCGAAAGCGTCGTGGGGCAACACCTCCACCACGGAGCGCGCGAACATCCTCAACCGGATCGCCGATCGCATGGAAGCGAACCTGCAGCGTCTCGCCGTCGCCGAGTCGATCGACAACGGCAAGCCGCTGCGCGAAACGATGGCCGCCGACATTCCCCTCGCCATCGATCACTTTCGCTATTTCGCAGGCGTCGTTCGCGGACAGGAAGGCGGCATTTCGGAAATCGATCACGACACGGTCGCGTATCACTTCCATGAGCCGCTCGGCGTAGTCGGCCAGATCATTCCGTGGAATTTCCCGATCCTGATGGCAACGTGGAAGCTCGCGCCGGCACTCGCGGCGGGCAATTGCGTCGTGCTGAAGCCCGCGGAACAGACGCCCGCCTCGATCCTCGTGCTGATCGAACTGATTCACGATCTGCTGCCCGCTGGTGTGCTGAACGTCGTGAACGGGTTTGGCCTCGAAGCGGGCAAGCCGCTCGCGTCGAACAAGCGGATCGCGAAGATCGCCTTCACGGGCGAAACCACGACGGGCCGCCTGATCATGCAGTACGCGAGCCAGAACATCATTCCCGTCACGCTTGAACTGGGCGGCAAGAGTCCGAACATTTTCTTTGCGGACGTGCTCGACAAGGACGACAGCTTCTTCGACAAGGCGCTGGAAGGCTTCGCGATGTTCGCGCTGAATCAGGGCGAAGTGTGCACGTGCCCGTCGCGTGCGCTGATCCAGGAGTCGGTGTACGACCGCTTCATGGAGCGCGCGTTGAAACGCGTTGCCGCCATCCAGCAAGGTCATCCCCTCGACACGAAGACGATGATCGGCGCGCAGGCGTCGCGCGAACAGCTCGAAAAGATCTTGTCGTATATCGATCTCGGCAAGCAGGAAGGCGCGCAATGCCTGATCGGCGGCGAGCAGAACAAGCTCGACGGCGAACTGGCGAAGGGCTATTACGTGAAGCCGACTGTGTTCCGCGGCAACAACAAGATGCGCATCTTCCAGGAAGAGATTTTCGGGCCCGTCGTTTCCGTCACGACGTTCAAGGACGAAGAAGAAGCGCTCGAAATCGCCAACGACACGCTCTACGGCCTCGGCGCCGGCGTGTGGACGCGCGACGGCACGCGCGCGTATCGCTTTGGCCGGAAGATTCAAGCGGGCCGCGTGTGGACCAACTGCTATCACGCTTACCCCGCGCACGCCGCGTTCGGCGGCTACAAGCAGTCGGGCATCGGACGCGAGAATCACAAGATGATGCTCGACCACTATCAGCAAACGAAGAATCTGCTCGTCAGCTATAGCGACCAACCGTTGGGCTTCTTTTAAGCGCAGTGCTCCTGATGGGCGTATCGCGTCGAGCGGTTCGCCCGCTTTTTCAGCGGCTCAAGCAAGGAGGAAGCGCGATGAGCGAACGAGGCGTGGCGCGTGTCGTCGCAACGGATGCAGCCGTCAAGCTGATCCAGCAGTTGGGCGCCGAGCACGGGCCGATCATCTTTCACCAGTCGGGCGGATGCTGCGACGGCAGCGCGCCCATGTGCTTTCCGTCGAATGAGTTCATGGTGGGCGCGTCGGACGTGCGGCTCGGGACGATCGGCGGCGTGCCGTTCTACATGAGCGAATCGCAGTTCGAATACTGGCAGCACACGCAGTTGATCATCGACGTCGTGCCGGGTAACGGCGGCATGTTTTCTCTCGAACGTCCGACAGGTATGCGTTTTCTGACGCGCTCGCGTTTGTTCGACGACGACGAGAACGCCTGGCTCGAGCAGCATCCCGTGAGCAAGGCGGACGCGGTTTGAGGTTGTGATTGGACGTTGTGATTCGACGCTGTGATGCGACGCTGTAATGCGACGCTGTGATACGAAGTTGTGCTTCGAAGTTGTGTCGCGTGCCCGGACGCGAGATGCGTCCGGGCACGTCGTACTTCACGCTTTCGAACCGCCGGCGATCGCATCCGGCGCGTTGGCCGACTGAAGCAGCGCGTCGCTATCGTCTTTGAGGCCGACGCCCGTCAGCCCCAGCCGGCGCGCATGCGTGAGCAGATAGTGCAGCTTGTGCGCGGCGGCTTCATAGTTGAGCCCTTCCGGCCGCACGTTCGAAATGCAGTTTCGCTGCGCGTCGCTGCATCCGACTTTCGGCGCATACGTCAGATAGATGCCGAGGCTGTCGGGCGAACTGAGACCTGGCCGTTCGCCGATCAGCATCACGACGAGCTTCGTCTTCAGCAACTCGCCGATCTCGTCGCCCAACGCGACGCGCGATTGACGCGCCACCACGACCGGGCCGATTTTCCAGTCGCCGAGGCGCTTCGTGATGGCCTGCAGAAACGGGATCGACTGCTTGGATGCAGCGAACGCAGAGAGCCCATCGGCGATCACAAAAACCACATCGGGCGTGTCGCCTTCCGTGGCGGCCTCGTGCAACAGTTCGCGGCTCTCGTCGGACAGGCGACGTCCCAGATCCGGCCGCCGCAAATAATGCGCGCGATCGGGCGCCGCGCTGTGCACGTCGAGCGACGCGAAGCCATGCGCACGCAACTGTTGATGCAGGACGTCGGCGTCAAGGGGATGATGGACGGCGTCGCGCGCCTGCGCGTGCGACAGATTGAATGCGAGCAGCGGCGCCGTCGGCAGACTGTTTCCTGCGCGGCCCAATGCGATACGCGCATTCGTGAACGCGCGCAGCGTCTGCCATGCGTTCTTTTCGATCGAATCGCTCATGCGATGCCCATCCATTCGCTCGCGCCTTCCAGCAGCGGCTGACGCGCAGGCGCATTGATGAGCGCGCCGCGCGTGTCGGCGATCTGCATCGACTCCAGCCACTCTTCGAATTCCGGCGCGCGACGCAAGCCAAGCACATCGCGCACATAGAGCGCGTCATGAAACGACGTGCTCTGATAATTCAGCATCACGTCGTCTGCGCCGGGAATGCCCATGATGAAATTGATACCCGCCACGCCGAGCAGCGTCAGCAGATTGTCCATGTCATCCTGATCGGCTTCCGCGTGATTCGTGTAGCAGATGTCGCAGCCCATCGGCACGCCGAGCAGCTTGCCGCAGAAATGATCTTCGAGACCGGCGCGCGTGATCTGCTTGCCGTCGTACAGATACTCGGGGCCGATAAAGCCCACCACGGTATTGGTCAGGAACGGATTGAACTGGCGCGCGACGGCGTACGCGCGCACTTCGCACGTCTGCTGATCAACGCCATGATGCGCGTTGGCCGACAGCGCGCTGCCCTGCCCCGTTTCGAAGTACATCACGTTGTCGCCGACCGTGCCGCGCTTGAGCGACAACGCCGCTTCGTACGCTTCCTGCAGCAGCGCGAGCGTGATGCCGAAGCCCGCGTTCGCCTGCTCAGTGCCGGCAATCGACTGGAACACGAGATCGACGGGCGCGCCTTTTTCGATCGCCGAAATCGTGTTGGTCACGTGCGTGAGGACGCACGACTGCGTCGGCACCTGATAGCGCGTGCGGAAATCGTCGATCATCAACAGCAGATTCGTGATCGCGGCGAGGCTGTCGGAGGCGGGATTGATGCCGATCATCGCATCGCCGCAACCGTACATCAGGCCGTCGATCATCGATGCCGCGATGCCCTTCACGTCGTCAGTGGGATGATTCGGCTGCAGACGCACCGACATGTGTCCCGGCAAACCGACCGTGTTGCGAAAGCGCGTGATGACGGGCCGCTTGCGCGCGGCGAGAATCAGATCCTGATTGCGCATCAGCTTCGACACGGCCGCGACCATTTCGGGCGTGAGACCCTTCGTGATGCGCACGAGCGCGTCCGTATCGGTCGAGTCCGACAACAGCCAGTTGCGAAACTCGCCCACGGTGAGATGCGAGATCTCTGAAAATGCCTCGGGCGAATGCGTATCGACGATGAGCCGCGTGACTTCGTCGCGCTCGTACGGAACCAGCGCTTCGTTCAGGAACATGCGTAGCGGCACGTCCGCGAGCGCCATTTTCGCGGCGACGCGTTCCTCCTCGCTCGCCGCCGCGATGCCGGCGAGCTGGTCGCCGGAACGCAGCGGACTCGCCTTGGCCATCAGGGTTTTCAGATCGGCGAAACGATAGGTGCGGCTGCCGATTGTCTCCGTGTAACTCATCTTGTGTACTCCATCGCCGCGGCGATTGCGCGGCGTAATGCACGTAGTGCACGTGTTGCAGGCGCGTCGGCGTTCAGGCCGGCATCATTCTTCGAGCAGCACGTCGGCGGGCGCGACTTCGCGCTGGTTGCGCGTCATCAGGAAGTAGCCGTACCCAAGCGCGACGAACGCAGCGAATACGACGGCGACGAGCAGATTGAAGTAGATCATCGTCGCCAGCGAAATCACCGCCGCGCCCAGCGCGAACGCAGGGAAGTACGGAAACAGCGGCGCGCGGAACGGACGCTCCATATTCGGCTCGCTGCGGCGCAGCTTGAAAAGCGCCAGCATGCTGATGATGTACATCACGATAGCGCCAAATACCGACATCGTCACGATATTCGCGGTCAGCGTCTGTCCGCCGAACTGGATCAGCTCGTCGCTGTAGATCGCGGCGATGCCGACCACGCCGCCCGCGAGAATCGCGCGATGCGGCGTCTTGAAGCGCGGATGCACCTTCGACAGCCACTCCGGCAGATAGCCCGCGCGCGCCAGCGCGAAAATCTGCCGCGAGTAGCCGAGGATGATGCCGTGGAACGACGCAATCAGACCGAACAGGCCGAGCCACACGAGCATATGCATCCAGCCGCTGTTTTCGCCGACGATGTATTTCATCGCTTGCGGCAGCGGGTCGTTGATGTTCGACAGCTTGGTCCAGTCGCCCGCCGCGCCCGCGAACACCATCACGCCGATAGCCAGCACGACGAGCGTCAGGATGCCCGTCACGTAGGCGATGGGAATCGAGCGCTTGGGGTTTTTCGCTTCTTCGGCGGCCATCGCGACGCCCTCGATGGCGAGGAAAAACCAGATGGCGAACGGAATTGCCGCGAACATGCCGTGGAAGGCGCCCATGCTGAACGTGTCGGAACCCGCCCAGCCGCCCTTCGTGAAGTTCGACCATTGAAATCCCGGCGACACGACGCCCATGAACACCAGCAACTCGAAAATCGCGAGCAGCGTCACGCACAGTTCGAACGCCGCCGCGATCTGCACGCCGACGATGTTCAGCGCCATGAACACGAGGTACGCGCCCATCGCCGCGTGCTTCGGCTCGAGACCGGGAAACTGCACATGCAGATACGCGCCGATCGCAAGCGCGATGGCAGGCGGCGCGAACACGAATTCGACCAGTGTCGCCGCGCCCGCGATATAGCCGCCTGTCGGGCCGAACGCATGGCGCGCATAGGCGAACGGGCCGCCTGCGTGCGGAATCGATGTCGTCAGTTCGGTGAAGCTGAAGATGAACGTCGTGTACATCGCGGCGATGAAAATCGCCGTGATGACGAAGCCGAGCGTGCCGGCGCTCGCCCAGCCATAGCTCCAGCCGAAGTACTCGCCGGAAATCACGAGGCCGACGGCAATGCCCCAAAGCTGCCAGGTGCCGAGCGTCTGCTTCAGCTCGTGATGCGTGACGCTGCCTTTGTGCTGGGTTGTCGACTCTGGTTTCATCGGAGGCTCCCTTTTTGAAGTTGCCGGTTGACGGGCGCGCGCTGCGGGTCAGCATCGCGGCCGCCTTTACCGGCGGTCATCTGGCGATGGTAGGAAGCCATAAATCGAGGTGTTATCGAAAATCGGCAAAGTTGCGGCGGCCTTGCATGCGCATGTCCGGTGAATCCGCGTTAAGCCGTCGCTGAATAGCTGCGAAAGTTCGCAGGATTTGGTAAATCGCCGCGTGCTATCGTGTTCGGTGTTTTTCAACGCCTGTTTGCCCGCTCGCCATGAACGATATCGGCCACCGCGCCCGCTACGCCGCCCGGCTCGCCCGCGTGCGCGACCCTATCTACGATCATCTCGACGAACCGCTCGATATTGACCGGCTGGCGGACATTGCGCGCCTGTCGCCGTATCACTGGCACGGGTTCTTTCAGTCGATGCACGGTGAGAGCGTCGCGACGACGGTACGCCGGCTGCGCTTGCACCGCGCAGCCGGTTTTCTCGTGAACGGCACGATGCCCGTTGCAGAGATCGCCGCGCGCACCGGCTATAGCAGCTTGCAGTCTTTCACGTGGACGTTCAGCGCCATGTTCGGCATGCCGCCCGCGCAGTATCGGAAGGCGGGAAACGCATTAGCGGTTCCGGCCGTGGGTTGCGGGCTCAGGAGGTCATCAAATGACGATGAGAGATGTGGTGATTCGCGAGATCGAAGGCTTCGACGTGCTCACGGTCGATCATGTCGGACCGTACATGCAGATCGGCAAGGCGTTCGACACGCTGATGGGATGGCTTGCATCCCGCGGCCTGCTGTCGAACGAGATGCGGATGATCGGGATTTACTACGACGATCCGACCGCCGTGCCCGAGGGCGAGCTGCGCTCCAAGGCGGGCGTGTGGCTGCCGCGTGCCATCGACGTATCCGGCGATGCGCTGGTAAGCGTGACGTCGATCGCTGGCGGCAAGTATGCGGTGTTGCGGCACAAGGGGCCGTATGCGGATATGGTGTCGGCGTATCAGTGGCTGTACGGCGAGTGGCTCGTCAACTCGGAACACGAGGCGGCGAATGCGCCTGTGTTCGAAGAGTATTTGAATAATCCTAAGGAGACCGCGCCCGCCAATCTGCTGACGGACATCTGCTTGCCGGTGGTTTAGGAATAGTCCGTGCTGCGCTTCGCGAGGCGTAGTTCGGGAGAGCACCAATGCCACGCTATCGGGATCTGAGCGGTGAGTCCGGAGTGGTCGCTTATGAGAGCGCTCAGGACGCGATTCTCGTCGCCTTCAAGGACGGGAAGATCTACCTGTACAACTACGCCGCTACAGGACAGCGGGATGTCGAAGAGATGAAGCGACGCGCGGCTCGCGGGCGCGGGCTGTCGACGTACATCTCGCAGGTGGTACAAGACCGGTACGCGAAAAGACTCGCGTGAAGTTGGTGACGCAATAAAAACTCCAACCGGCGAATGACGGTTGGAGTTTTTGTCGCTGCGGGGTCGGTTCGGTGTTTTGTGCCTGCGAAGAACTCGAACGACGATCAAACGTCGATATTCCCCGCCCGCAGCGCATTGCTCTCGATAAACGCGCGACGCGGTTCGACCTCGTCGCCCATCAGCGTCGTGAAGATACCGTCGGCGGCAATGGCGTCCTCGATCTGCACGCGCAACAGGCGCCGCACGTTCGGGTCCATCGTCGTTTCCCAAAGCTGCTCGGGGTTCATCTCGCCCAGACCCTTATAGCGCTGCTTCGAGACATTGCGCTCCGCATCGGCGATCAGCCATTTCATGGCGCTCTTGAAATCGCCCACAGCCATGCTGCGCTCGCCGCGCTTGATCACGGCGCCCTCGCCGATCAAGCCCTTGAACGTGTTCGCCGTGTTCACGAGCTGCTGGTAATCGGCCGTCAGCTGGAACTCTTCGTCGATGACGGAAACTTTCACGTTGCCATGATGACGGCGCTCGACGCGCAACGAGCGCAGTTCGCGCACCGGGTCGTACATCGCGATTACGTTGACTTCGGGCTTGAGCGGATCGTCGCGCAGCTTGGCTTCGAGCGCGCGCGCCGACGCTTCCGTCGATTGCTCGCTCGACAGGTCGACCGTCACGCCGTCCATCACTGCGCCGAGTGCGGCTTCATCGTAAAGCTTGCTCAGACGATCGACGACAGCCTGTGCGAGCAGATAAGAACGCGCCAATTCGCCGAGCGCGTCACCAGCGATCGGCGTCGCGTTTTCTGACGGAATCAGCTCAGAACCATTCAGAGCGAGACGCAACATATGCGCGTTCAGCTCGGCCGTGTCCTTAAGATAACGCTCGTCCTTGCCCGCCTTTACCTTGTACAGCGGCGGCTGCGCAATGTAGATGTAGCCGCGCTCGATCATCTCCGGCATCTGACGATAGAAGAACGTCAGCAGCAGCGTGCGGATGTGCGCGCCGTCGACGTCCGCGTCGGTCATGATGATGATGCGGTGATAACGCAGCTTGTCGAGGTTGTAGTCTTCCTTGCCGATACCGCAACCCAGCGCGGTGATCAGCGTGACGATCTGCTCCGACGACAGCAGCTTGTCGTAACGCGCCTTCTCGACGTTCAGCACCTTGCCGCGCAACGGCAGAATGGCTTGGAATTTTCTGTCACGGCCCTGCTTCGCCGAGCCGCCTGCCGAGTCACCCTCGACGATATAAATCTCAGACTTCGCAGGATCTTTCTCCTGGCAGTCCGCCAGCTTGCCCGGCAGTCCGACGCCGTCCAGCACGCCCTTGCGTCGCGTCATTTCGCGCGCCTTGCGCGCGGCGTCACGAGCACGCGCGGCATCGACGATCTTGCCGCAGATGATCTTCGCGTCGTTCGGCGTTTCCAGCAGGAATTCTTCGAGCGCCTTCGCGACCACTTCTTCCACGGGCGCGCGCACTTCCGACGACACCAGCTTGTCCTTCGTCTGCGAGCTGAACTTCGGCTCGGGCACCTTCACCGACAGGACGCACGACAGACCTTCGCGCATGTCGTCGCCAGATGTCTCGACCTTCGCCTTCTTCGCGATTTCGTGATCGGCAATGTACTTGTTGATCACGCGCGTCATCGCCGCACGCAGCCCGGTCAGGTGCGTGCCGCCGTCGCGCTGCGGGATGTTGTTCGTGAAGCACAGCACGTTTTCGTTGTAGCTGTCGTTCCACTGCATCGCCACTTCGACGCCCACACCGTCCTTCTCGCCGACGATATGGAAAATGGTTGGATGCAGCACGGTCTTCGTCTTGTTGATGTACTCGACGAAACCCTTCACGCCGCCGACAAACGCGAAATCGTCTTCCTTGCCCGAGCGCTGATCCGTGAGACGAATCCGAACGCCGTTGTTCAGAAACGAGAGTTCGCGGATGCGCTTCGCAAGAATGTCGTAGTGATATTCGACGTTGCCGAAGATCGTCTCATCGGCCATGAAGTGGACTTCAGTGCCGCGGTTTTCCGTGTCGCCGACAACGGGAATCGGCGACAGGCGTTCGCCGTTCGCTTCTTCGATCACGCGGTTCTGCACGACGCCGCGGTGGAATTCCATGAAGTGCTTCTTGCCGTCGCGCCGCACGGTGAGGCGCAGCCACGACGACAGCGCGTTCACGCACGACACGCCCACGCCGTGCAGGCCGCCCGACACCTTGTAGCTGTTCTGATCGAACTTGCCGCCCGCGTGCAGTTCCGTCATCACGATTTCAGCGGCGCTGCGCTTAGGATCGTGCTTGTCGTCGCGCTTGATGCCCGTCGGGATGCCGCGGCCGTTGTCGGTCACGGAGATCGAGTTGTCGGCGTGGATGATGACCTGAATGTCGTCGCAATGACCGGCGAGCGCTTCGTCGATCGAATTGTCGAGCACCTCGAACACGAGGTGATGCAGACCCGTCCCGTCCGACGTATCGCCGATGTACATACCCGGCCGCTTGCGCACGGCCTCCAGACCTTCGAGGATCTGAATGGACGAGGCGCCGTAGCTGTTATCGGGTTGCGAGTTGTTCGTATCAGTCATGAATTTCTTCCGGATCTGCGTTACTGCTTCGTTACTGCTCGAGGCTTTTCAAAACACCATAAAAACACCAAAGGGGCGCTGCGCCCCTTGATGTGTTCTTCGTGTTGGACGCGTCAGATGCGCATCGGCATCACCACGTATTTGAACTCGTCGTTCTCGGGAATCGTGATCAGCGCGCTCGAACTCGCGTCGCCGAGGCTCACTTCCAGCATGTCGACCTTCAGGTTCGCGAGCACGTCGAGCAGGTACGTGACGTTGAAACCGATGTCGATGCTGTCGCCCTGGTACGGGATTTCGAGTTCTTCCTGCGCTTCTTCCTGGTCGGCGTTGGTGGACATGATCTTCAGCTGGCCCGGCTCGACGATGCAGCGCACGCCCTTGAACTTGTCCGAGGTCAGAATGGCCGCGCGTTGCAGCGAGCGCTGCAGTTCTTCGCGACCGATCACAAACGTGTTCTTGTGCGACTTCGGGATCACGCGCTGGAAGTCGGGGAACTTGCCTTCGACCAGCTTCGACACCAGCTCGACGCCGCCGAACGTGAACTTGACCTGGGTCGGCGCGATGTCGATCTTAAGGACGTCATCGATGTCTTCCAGCAGACGTTGAAGTTCGAGAATCGTCTTACGCGGAATGATCACTTCCTGGCGCGCAAACGAGCCTTCGATTTTCATCGACGAGAATGCGAGACGGTGTCCGTCCGTTGCGACAGCCATCAGCTGATCGCCGTCGACCACCAGCAGCATGCCGTTCAGGTAGTAACGGATGTCCTGCTGCGCCATCGCGAAGTGGACCATGCCGAGCAGCTGGCGGAATGTCTTTTGGGGAACCGCGAGGTTCGCGCCGAAGTCTTTGGCTTGAGCGACGGTCGGGAACTCGTCGGCCGCCAGCGTTTGCAGCGCGAAACGGCTCTTGCCGGATTGCACCGTCAGACGCTTGTCGTTCAGGGTGAGCGTGACTTGCCCGTCGGGCATTGCGCGCAGAATGTCGAGCAGCTTGCGTGCCGCCACCGTGGTGGCCACCGATTCGCCGCCGACGCCGAAGTCGGCACGCGTGGTGATTTGCAGTTCGAGGTCGGTGGACAGGAACGAGACGTCCGGGCCGTTCTTGGTAATCAGCAAATTGGCGAGGATCGGCAACGTATGACGGCGTTCGACAATGCCGCTCACGGTTTGCAGCGGCCTGAGGAGGTTATCGCGTTCGGTCTTGACCAGTTGCATAGAGTTCCTTCATTGATGTGACGGCCTGCGCGCCCTGCCCGGCAATGTTCGAGCGCGCTGCCCCGGCCCCCCGCCGGCGCCGTGCTGCGCCAGTCATGGCGTTAAATCCCGCCCGCTTTTGCCGGGCGGTTAAACCTGTATTGTGCCTGAAAATGGAAGCACTTCCCTAAATTGGGGGCGACTTGCGCAATAAACAGATCGATTTTTCCGACAGGTTCGAGTAACCCTTCGATATGTTGCGGCCCCCAATTCCGTTTTCAGCCCTTCAGCGTCTGTTCGAGCACGTGCAGCTCATGGTTCAGCTGCGCGTCCTTGCCGCGCTCGTCGGCGATCTTGCGCACCGCGTGCAGCACCGTCGTATGGTCGCGCCCGCCGAACAGTTCGCCGATTTCCGGCAAGCTCTTCTGCGTCAGCTCCTTCGCCAGATACATCGCGATCTGGCGCGGCCGCGCGATGTTGGCCGGCCGCTTCTTCGAATACATGTCGGCGACCTTGATGCTGTAGAAGTCGGCGACCGTTTTCTGGATGTTTTCCACCGAAATCTGCCGGTTCTGCACGGTCAGCAGGTCTTTCAGCGCCTCTTTCGTCAGTTCGATGGTGATTTCGCGGCCGTGGAACTTCGAGTACGCGAGAATCTTGCGCAGCGCGCCTTCCAGTTCGCGCACGTTCGAGCGCAAATGCTTCGCGACGAAGAACGCGACGTCCTCATTCAGACTCACGCCTTCCGATTGCGCCTTGCGCATCAGAATCGCGACGCGCATCTCAAGCTCAGGCGGCTCGATTGCGACGGTCAGGCCGGAATCGAAGCGAGAGATCAGACGATCGTCGATGCCCGAGATTTCCTTCGGATAGGTATCGCTGGTGATGATCACCTGCGCCTTGTTGGCGACCAGCGCCTCGAACGCGTAGAAAAACTCTTCCTGCGTACGGGATTTGCCCGAGAAGAACTGAATATCGTCGATCAGCAGCAGGTCCAGCGAATGGTAATAACGCTTGAAATCGTCGAACGCCTTACGCTGATAGGCCTTCACCACGTCGGATACGTACTGCTCCGCGTGGATGTAGCGGATACGCGCACCCGCCTTGTCCATCAACAGCTGATTGCCGATCGCGTGGATCAGGTGCGTCTTGCCGAGGCCCACGCCGCCATACAGGAACAGCGGGTTGTACGAGATGCCGGGGTTGTCGGCGACCTGGATCGCGGCCGCGCGGGCGAGCTGGTTTGCCTTGCCGGTCACGAAGTTGTCGAAGGTCAGCACGGGGTTCAGCTTCGAGCGCTCGTACATCGAATCGCTCTCACCGCTCGACGCGGCGGCTGCTGCGCCCGGCCGCCACGTCCGGCGCCCCGCCGCAGCTTCGTTCGCATCGAGGCTCGGCAGGTCGAGGTCGGCGGCATCGTCCGTCAGCTGGGCGGCGTTGCTGGACGCGAGGCCCGCCATGCCGCCCGCGCCGCGCGCCGCGTGCGCGGCTTGCACCGCGCCAACGGCTGCATCGATAGCCGCCGCAGCGCTGTTCGCGCCGACCGTTGCCGGCCGCGGCGGTGCCGCCGGCGCGGCTCGCGCGCCCGCTTTCGGATCGAGGACGAACTGGACATCGACGGGCGAATGCCAGAAATCGCGCGCAAGGTCGGTGATGCGGCCCGAAAACTGGCTCTTGACCCAGTCCAGCTTGAAACGGTTCGGCGCCGCGATGCTCAGCGTATTCGCATCGGCGTCGAAGGCGACCGGGGCCAACGGTTTGATCCACGTCACGTACTGCTGGGGCGTCAATTCGCGCTCCAGCAGTGCGGAACAGTGTTGCCAGAATTCGTTCATCAAGTTGCTATCGTTATGGTTGCGCCGCTTTTCCGTCCGCGCTCTGGTCGCGGGATACGCGACGAGGCCCGAAGCTGCCAGGCGGAAAAGCCCCAGACGCTTGTGCCACAAGGGTTTGCGGGGTCAAGCGGGCCGGGGCGGCGGGCAGGATTCTTGGGAAGTAAGGCGAGATTCTACCGCCAAAACGGCGTGCAAAGTGAGTTATCCACAGGGTCCGATCAAATGGCGCCGATACACGCTGCCTGTGGATCATCGCCCTAAACTATTGACGACTCAGAGTAAACCGGTTTAAATAGCGGGTTCCGCGAAAACCAATTTTCGAACCTCCGGCCATTGCACTTTCAGCGATGCTCGCGCGGTTATTTCTCAAACAAGTGAGAGCAACATGAAACGTACCTACCAACCTTCCGTGACGCGCCGTAAGCGCACCCATGGCTTCCGCGTTCGCATGAAGACCGCAGGCGGCCGCAAGGTCATCAACGCACGTCGCGCCAAGGGCCGCAAGCGCCTCGCCATCTAAGGCAGGCTGAAACGCGGTCAAGCCGAGTGCGCGCTGTGTCCGACACCCGCGACGCTGCGGGAACGGCAGACGCGCCGCAGCAGAACTTCGTTCCGTTGCAGGCGTCCGCCGCCTTCCCCAAAGCCGCAAGGCTGCTAAAAACGGATGAATTTTCATCCGTTTTTCGTTTGCGCCCATGGCGCCGGACTGCGCACTTCGTCGTGTACGCACGGCCGACTGGCAACGAAGCACGCCTCGGCCTTGTGATCGGCAAGAAGTACGCGCCGCGCGCTGTCACGCGCAATCTGGCCAAGCGCCTCGCGCGCGAAGCGTTTCGCGTGCGCCGCGCGCAATTGGGCGGCTGGGACGTGCTGCTGCGTCTGCATACGAAACTCGACAGGAAGGCGATGCCCAGCGGATCGTCGCCACCGTTGAAAGCGCTGTGCCGCGGTGAAATCGACGTGCTGCTCGACAAGGCGGCGCGCGAAATCGCCCGTCGCGAAGCGCAAGCCGGACGGGCAGCGCAGCCGGCGGGCACGCCGGGCGCCACGCCATGACATCCGCGAAGTCCGGGAGCGCAACGATGCATCGGCGCTTCATATCGGGCGGCTCCATCGGGCCGCACTAGTCATGCAAACGGTTCTGTTCGCCTTGCTGCGTTTCTACAAGATTGCCGTGAGTCCCATGCTCGGCAACCGGTGCCGTTTTTATCCCTCCTGTTCGGATTACGCGCGCGAAGCAATCCAGTATCATGGCGCCGCGCGTGGTACTTACCTCGCCGCAAGGCGCCTGTGCCGCTGTCACCCGTTTTCGGCGGGCGGCATCGATCTTGTCCCGCCTCCCACTCCTAAGAAGCGCTGACGCGCTGTGCCATCGACACTGAGACAACGCATGGATATCAAACGCACCGTCCTATGGGTCATCTTCTTCATGTCAGCTGTCATGCTGTTCGACAACTGGCAGCGCGACCACGGACGCCCGTCGATGTTCTTCCCGAGCGCGACGCAGACCAAATCGGCGAGCCCCGCTGCGCCTGGTTCGTCGACGCAGGGAACCCAACCCGCCGATCTGCCGCAGACGAGCGCGGCTGCGCCGGGCTCGACGACGCCCGCCGCGCAGCAGGCACAGCTCGTTTCGTTCAGCACTGACGTTTATCGCGGCCAGATCGACACGCGCGGCGGCACGCTGTCCAAGCTCACGCTGGTCAAGCCGGGCGAGGGCAAGCAGCCCGACCAGGTGATCACGCTGTTCGACCATACGGCCGACCACACGTATCTGGCGCGCACGGGCCTGCTCGGCGGCGACTTCCCGAATCACACCGACGTGTTCACGCCCGTTCCCGGACAGGCAACCGACATGACGGGCAACACGCTGAAGCTGTCGTTCGAATCGCCGGAAAAGGGCGGCTTGAAGGTCGTGAAAACGTACACGTTCACGCGCGGCAGCTATGTGATCGACGTCGACACGAAGATCCAGAACGTCGGCACGACGCCCGTCAAGCCGACCGCCTATATGGAACTCGTGCGCGACAGTCAGCCCGTCGAGACGCCGCGCTTCTCGCACACGTTCATCGGGCCGGCTGTCTACACCGAGCAGCATCACTTCCAGAAGCTGACGTTCGGCGACATCGACAAAAACAAGGAAGACTACGCGAAGTCGGCGGACAACGGCTGGATCGCGATGGTTCAACACTATTTCGCGTCGGCGTGGATTCCGCAGCAGGGCGTCAAGCGCGATATTTATGTCGAGAAGATCGATCCGTCGCTGTATCGCGTCGGCGTGAAGCAGCCGCTGCAGACGATCAACCCAGGCCAGACGGTCGATGTGACGGCGCGTCTGTTCGCTGGTCCGGAAGAAGAACGCATGCTCGAAGGCATTGCGCCGGGTCTGGAGCTGGTGAAGGATTACGGCTGGGTGACGATCATCGCCAAGCCGCTCTTCTGGCTGCTCGAAAAGATCCACGGCTATGTCGGCAACTGGGGCTGGGCGATCGTGCTGCTGACGCTGCTGATCAAGGCCGTGTTCTTCCCGCTGTCGGCGGCGAGCTACAAGTCGATGGCGCGCATGAAGGAGATCACGCCGCGCATGCAGGCGCTGCGCGAACGCTTCAAGGGCGACCCGCAGAAGATGAATGCGGCTCTGATGGAGCTGTACAAGACTGAGAAAGTGAATCCGTTCGGCGGCTGTCTGCCCGTCGTGATTCAGATTCCGGTGTTCATTTCGCTGTACTGGGTGCTGCTGTCGTCGGTGGAAATGCGCGGCGCGCCGTGGATTCTGTGGATTCACGATCTGTCGCAACAAGATCCGTACTTCATCCTGCCGGTTCTGATGGCCGTCTCGATGTTCGTTCAGACGAAACTCAATCCGACGCCGCCGGACCCCGTCCAGGCCAAGATGATGATGTTCATGCCTATCGCGTTCTCGGTCATGTTCTTCTTCTTCCCGGCGGGTCTCGTGCTGTACTACGTCGTGAACAACGTGCTGTCGATCGCGCAGCAGTACTACATCACGCGAATGATGGGTCAGAAGAGGAAGGCTGCCTAATCTGATGTTCGGATCGGATTGCTGATCAGCCGATCCGATGCTCAAACAAAAACCGCCCGGTTTTAGCCGGGCGGTTTTTTTGTACCTGTGAGTTCTTAAGAGTTGTCTGCGTCGCCGTAGAACTGCGCGATCAGTTCCTGCACCAGATAGCGATGATGCGGCGTCAGTGATTCGATCTTGGACGCGAGTTCAAGCGTCTCAGCTGAGAGCGGATATTTCTCGTCGCGCACCAAGGGTTTAGGAACATTCCGCGTCGATCCATGCGGCGACGGCCCGTAATGCAACCAGTGGATGTCGACTTCAAACCACGTTGCGAGGGTGCGCAGCTTGTCGTCGGTGGGAATGGTTCGGCCGCTCAGCCACTTGTGCACGGTTTGCGGCGACACAGGTTGATCCCCGTGATGACGCAGATTGAAATGCAATGCGAGATCGGTCCCGCCCTTGAGTTTTTCAGGGGCGCGTCTCATCGCGAACTTGAGTCGCTCGGCAAAAGCCGCTTTTTCTTCGACGGTTGGCATCCGCAGATTGTGCAGTCCGACACGCCGCAGGTAGACAACTGTACACGTTACAAATAACGCGTCTGAGGTTTGCCTATCTCGTCGCAGCAAATAGTTGGAAGAATCCCATTTGATCGGTCGAGGCCGATCAAATATAGGTTTTGTAGGGATTAGACTACAGCACGACCAGCAATATTCCTATTGATGGTTCGCCACACACTTATCTTGCTTAAGATAAATACACAGACGCGAACATGTCCGTTGCGCTATCCCCCGCGTCGATTCGCGATCGAACGGCGCGCTACAATGCCAGCCGTCCCGCGCGGCATCCGCGCCGCTCCACGCCATTGCAAACCGTCCCCAACATGCTCGCCACCGACTCCGATCCTATCGTCGCCATTGCCACCGCGCCCGGTCGCGGCGGAATCGGCGTGGTGCGGATTTCGTTCGGGCGCGCAGGCGCCGCAGCCGCCGCGCCGATGATGGAAGCGCTGACGGGCCAGGCGCTCGCGGCGCGTCACGCCAGCTACGTGCCGTTCCTGGACGATGGCGGCAATGCGCTCGACCGGGGCATTGCGTTGTACTTTCCCGCGCCGCGTTCGTACACGGGCGAGCACGTGCTCGAATTGCAGGGGCACGGCGGCCCGATCGTGCTTCAACTCGTCCTGCAGCGCTGCATCGACGCCGGACGTGCCTTCGGGCTGCGCCTCGCCGAGCCCGGCGAATTCACGCGCCGCGCGTTTCTCAACGACAAACTCGATCTCGCTCAGGCCGAGGCTGTCGCCGATCTGATCGAGGCGAGCACGGAAGCGGCCGCGCGCTCGGCCGGACGTTCGCTCGAAGGCGCGTTTTCGCGCGACATCCATGCGCTCGTCGAGGACGTGATCACGTTGCGCATGCTGGTCGAAGCGACCCTCGATTTTCCAGAAGAAGAAATTGACTTCCTCGAAGCCGCCGACGCACGCGGCAAGCTAGCACGCATCCGCGAGCGCCTTGCGCTCGTGTTGAGCGAGGCGCGGCAGGGCGCGCTGTTGCGCGAAGGGCTGTCGGTGGTGCTGGCCGGACAGCCGAACGTCGGCAAATCGTCGTTGCTCAACGCGCTGGCAGGCGCGGAGCTCGCCATCGTCACACCCATCGCGGGCACGACGCGCGACAAGGTCGCGCAGACGATCCAGATCGAGGGCATTCCACTGCATGTGATCGATACGGCGGGCCTGCGCGAAACGGAGGACGAGGTCGAGAAGATTGGCATCGAGCGCACGTGGGGCGAAATCGAACGCGCCGACGTCGTGCTGCACCTGCTCGATGCGCGCTCAGGTATGACCGCCGACGATGAAGCAATCGCCGCGCGTTTTCCTAACGGCGTGCCCGTTGTGCGCGTACTAAACAAGACTGATCTGACTGATACCGCGCCGGGCGTCGAAAGATTGAGCGACGAGAGGGATTTGTGCGAAGTTCGCCTGTCAGCGAAGAAAGTGGATGGAATCGATTTGCTGCGCGGCGAGCTGCTGCGGATTGCCGGTTGGCAAGCTGGTGCCGAGAGCGTGTATCTGGCGCGTGAGCGCCATCTGATTGCGCTTCGAGCTGCGCAAGAACATCTCGGACTTGCCGCAGATCACGCCGATCAGAACGCACAGGCGCTCGATCTTTTCGCTGAAGAACTGCGCCTCGCTCAAGATCAATTGAATTCGATCACCGGCGAATTTACTTCTGATGATCTGCTCGGCGTAATTTTCAGCAGGTTCTGCATCGGAAAGTAACCTGCTGTTAAGCTGCGCCAGTTCTGATGCTCCTGTCGATCAGCCGCGCCACGAGGCGAGGCGCGCGAATGAGAATGCGCCGAGGCGAGCTCATCTAAAGGCGCCACGGTCCGGCAATATCGCGAAGGCCATCCGTCGTGAGCGCCGTGACCTGGATACCCGGCATCGTGACAGGTACTACGACACACCTGTGGGCCGGTTGCTGCTCGCGCGCTCACGCGGCTGGCTCGCAGCGCTCTCGAAGCGCGCCGCCGCCGCGGACACGCCCATGCCGCCGTGAGCCAGGTTCCAACGCCAGCGCGCAGATCCTGGCGGCGACAAAAGCAACGGCTTCGCGATTCGGGCGACGTCTTTTCTCATGGCCCGTTGTCATCGTTACCAAGGGCTGGGCACCCCTCAATTTTCGGTACACAAAACGGTACACTTGGCTCTTTTGCACGCTTCGTGTACCTGAATTCGCCGCATGCCGAAACTCGCGACACCTCTCAGCGAATCCCACATTCGTAGCCTTCAGCCGCGCGCGACGCGCTACAGCGTCGCCGACGGCAAAGGCCTTATCCTCGAAATCATGCCGACGGGCAAAAAGGTCTGGCGGTTCCGCTATACGCTCGACGGTCGCCGGCAACCGATGGTTACGATCGGCGACTATCAGTTGATGTCGCTGCGAGTCGCGCGGGCAAGGGCACAAAAATACGCGGAGATCGTCGCGAAGGGTTTGTCGCCCGTGTCGATGGCAAGACAGGACCGGGGCGTCGAAAAGCGAGTCGACGTGCTGCGCGACGGTGCAGCGCTTTATCTGGCCTCGGAAATGGCGCGCAAGTCCGACGAGTATCGCCGCACCACGCAGCGCGCGCTCGAAAAAGACATTCTTCCCGCGATCGGGCACAAGCCCATCGCGCAGATCACGGCCGACGACATCCAGTGCATTTGCGACGCGATCAAGCGCCGCGGCGCGCCCCAGATGGCGCTTCATACGCGCAATGTCGCGAAGCGTCTGTTCGGATTCCTGATTGCCCGTCGGCTCGCGAGCGTCAATCCTGCCGCGGCCATCCCGGCCCGGACGATTGCCACGCAGGACGGCCGCTCGCGCCTGCTGAGCGCGAGCGAGATCGGCACGCTGCTCCATGCGATTCGTACTTCGAACATTCGCCGCCCGCTGCAACTCGCGTTGCGTCTGCTTGTGCTCACTGTCGCCAGCAAATCCGAATTGATCGAGGCGCCTTGGCGGGAGTTCGATCTCGACGCGGGTATGTGGACGATTCCAGCCGTGCGCTCGACCAACGGCCGCGAGCGTCGCGTGCCACTTTCGGCTCAGGCGCTGGCGATATTGGCCGAGCTGCGCGGGAGGGGGCGCGCCGAAATCTACCTGTTCCCGTCTGTGCGCGGTAGCGCGAATCGTCCGATTGCGAAGGGCACGCTGAATCAGGCGGTCAAGACGCTCGGCCTCGCGATCGAGCATTTTGTGCTGCATGACTTCAGGCGTACGGCGCTCGCGCACCTCGGCGCGGAAGACGGGCGTGCTTTGAGCGCGCGGGACATGCAGACATGGGCGGACTTCGTCGAGGAATCGGATCACCAGCGGGTGACGGATTGACTCGAATGCGCGATTGGTACACAGGGATTATGACGGCACGCGCTGATCCTTTCTCAGACCGTGTGACCGCCATTTAAACAGGGTTCTGACGTCGGGTGGAATGCGTGTCTCGCATATGCATTTTTAAGTACACAGCCCGCCGCATGGGCTCACAGATGCCATGCAGGCGCAAGGAGCAGGGCGATATAGCGAGGTTACGCACCTGCCGCAGACTTGGGAACAGCTCGGTTCAGCCATGCACCGCGACAGCTTCTATGCCGCGATCGTTCTTGACAGCGGAGGCCGCCGGCGTCAGGTAGGCATCGGGACCATGCCGGTCGTACTCGTCAAGCTGGAGCAACAGGCTGTCGAGGGCGCACAGCTGGACCTTGGTGAGGAATGGAGCATCGAGCAGCGCATGCAGACGCATGCGCCAATATCCGGAGGAGAGAATCGCGCCGCCCATATCCCCGAGCAGCGATGGCCACATGACGCGCGAGATATGCGCGATTTCCTGATCGATCAATCGGTTCATGGCTTCCCCCGTACGTCTCGACAAGGCCGAAGTGCATTTACGTCTGATGATTCACTTTAGCCGGATTCTACCCAGTCGCTACCTATAAAAACAAATAGGGTGTTCGCTGATGCGGGCATCGAGCGCTACACGACAGCGTTGGATGGAAGCGTACGCATGCGCGCCGCAGGCCGATCGGGTGAACAGAACGAGGTTTCGGCGCCAATTTGGCGAGGTATCGGCGCCGGCGCGCAAACAGCGGGGACGGCGTCACGAACGAGCGAGCAACAGCATGGGAGGTAGGACGCGCGAATGCGCTTAGGCGTCGTCAGGCGGAGAGTGCGACGTGTCCGGCGCCGATCCGCACAGTGACGTCAACGCGACGCTGATGAGGATCAGCGCCAGCACGCACAACCAGGACTCCGCCGACGAAAAAGGGAAGGCCAGCATGACAGCCTCCGTTCGTCTCAGACGTACGCGGATCGCTCAGTGGTGCAGCAGGCTGCGGATCGGATGTCGCCAGTCCATGCGTCTGTGGTCGTCGTCGTGTAGCGCCTGGCGGTGTTCTTGCCAGAGTTCGTCGGAAAACAGAAACGCGACGATGAGAAGCGGCACGATGAGGAACGCGCCCAGAATCAGATGCTCGATCACAGTGACCTCCTGATCGATGGAACAACGACGATTTCATTGTAGGCGCGTTAGGTGCCGCTGCGTGTGACCCATCCCGCACTGCGCGCCAGCCAATGGAACCGAAGCAAGCCACGGGCCTGGTTTGCGCCGCATGCGCGTCGGCGGCTCGTCACGCGGCCGATTTTTTCCATGCCGCGGCCAGCAATCCCGCGCCGATCAGCAGTGTTCCGCCCGTGCAGTTCACCCCGCGCTGCACGCGCGGGCTGCGGATCGCGCGCCGTGCCGCCGATGCAAGTACGGCGTAGCCCAACGCATTCAGCGTCCCGAGCGCGACGAATGTTGCCTCGAACACAGCAATCTGCGACCACGTGGCGAGCTGCGTATCGATGAACTGCGGCACGAACGCCACGAAAAACACAATGCTCTTCGGATTGAGCGCCGTCACCGCATAGGCGTGCGCGAAGACGCGGCTCGTGCGCGTTTCGGCCGTCGGGGGCGCGTCGCCCGCGGAAACGGGCGCGCGCCACAGCTTGATGCCCAAATAGATAAGGTACGCAGCGCCGATCCATTTGAGCGCCGTGAACAGCGTGGCCGATGCCGCGAGAATGACGCCGAGCCCGAGCATCGACGCGGTCATGGACGTCAGATCGCCCAGCGCCACGCCCGCCGTCGTGACCATCGCGTACCGGCGTCCGTGCCCGAGCGCATAAGAAATAACAAGCAGCACGGTAGGGCCAGGAATCGCGACCAGAATCGCCGAAGCGATGGCGAAGGGCAGCCAGTGTGCGAGTGTCATGCGTTGTCTCCAGTGTTATGTCGATGGACGGCTGATTTATCCATGAACGCGGCGCCCGTGCAAGCCACTCTATCGAAGCGACACGCCGACCCGGGCTACTCGGCTTCAGGCATCTTTCTTACTCTGCGCACGCTCCACTCAAAGCCAGCATTTAATGAGTCGCGCGAATGACTTTGTGTGCGACGCATCAAACTCGATAGACATGTATCGCAATTCGCTTAAAAGAGTGTCCGAGTAAACGCGAATACTGCCTGCAAAAGGTTATGTGCTCGGCTTTTCTCTTCCACGTTTCTATTCGCAATCTGCCGAATACCGTAGGGATTGCGTCATAAGCGCCCTATCGAAACGCCTCCATTCGCACTGCGACAATTCGCCGCTGTTGCGACCGCACACAAGATGTGCTTGCGCTTCAGATCCGTTCTTCTAGATTTAGAAAATGCGTGCCCTCTTCGACAGTTAAATGCCTGGCTAACCGAGCCTTGCCGCACGGAGGTAATCATGAAAAAACAAGTCGCCATTTTCTTCGCACTGACGGGCTTATTGACGGCAGCCGGCGCGCAGGCGCAGGACGTCGTGATCAAGCCCCAGCAAACCGTGCAGTTCAAGGCCAACGCGTATGGCTGCCTGTCAAAAGACAAGCTCGACGCGGTCACGCAACACGCGCAGGCCGGCGAGCAACAAAAGATGCAGGAGTTCTTCTCCGGCTACGAATGTATTTCGACGCCCGAACATTCGGATTTTCGCGTGGTTCGCGTAGTCGGACATGACGTTGAGTTCGTGAATGCGGGCAATAGCGATACGCAAGGCCTTTGGACCAACGACCGCTTTATCAAGCAATAGCGAATAAAGTCGGATTTCCCCCGACATTCAATGTCGGGTAAATACCAACGCTTTAACGAAAACGCCCCTCGCGATTTCGCATGGCCGGCTTATTGACCGGCCATTTTCATTTTCCGCGCGCAGTCTTTTCACGTGATCGTTCCCGTCGGGAAAGACGCCATCTCGCGCGCGAGCCGCCGCCGGCTTATTCCATCCCCGCATGAGCGCGCCGTCGACGTCTCATCGCGCTGTCATACCGCCCCCGCATATTCGGTATCATCACGCTCCGACCTTGCGCATGTCCGTTTCGTCCGAGATCCGCCGCCGCGCCCGGCACGCCTGTTGCTGTATGTGTAGCAAGCGAAAGCAGGGAGGTCGACGCGACACGGGCTAAGCCCGAACGTCCCGGCGATCCGGCAAATGTGCTTCAACGGCGAGACGCGCGGCCTGGCGTGACGCTGCACCGCAGGGACGAACGATCATGGCAAGGTACGCCGACTCTTTATTCACTATCCGGTCCGCGTTTGCGGGACCTGGTTGTAGCATGGCTCTCAAATCGACAATCTATAAGGCTGAACTGCAGATCGCCGACATGGACCGGCATTACTACGCCGACCATTCGCTGACGATCGCGCTGCACCCGTCAGAAACCAACGAGCGCATGATGGTTCGCGTCGCCGCGTTCGCGTTGTTCGCGCAGGAACGCCTCGAATTCTGCAAGGGGCTTTCGGACATCGAGGAACCGGACCTGTGGGCGAAAGA
The DNA here is from genome assembly GCF_037126505.1 of Paraburkholderia bengalensis. NCBI lineage: Bacteria > Pseudomonadati > Pseudomonadota > Betaproteobacteria > Burkholderiales > Burkholderiaceae > Paraburkholderia > Paraburkholderia bengalensis. The sequence goes on along the minus strand of NZ_JACFYJ010000029.1, from coordinate 13,820 downwards.
CCTGACGGGCGCAATCGATACATGGATCGAGGTCGGCCAGCCCGACGAGCGCCGCATCGCGAAGGCCAGCAGCCGCGCGAACGAAGTGATCGTCATCGCTTATGGCGGCCGCACCTCCGACATCTGGTGGCAAGGCGCACGCAACAAGGTGGACCGTCTGCGCAACGTGACAGTCTGGTCGCTTGGCGAAAATGTCGCCGCCGCACTGGGCGGGCTGGCCGAGCGGACGATGCGTCTGCAATGCACGGTTCAGGACAACGCGGCTTGGCTGGGCAGCGAGACCGCTGACGCCGTACCGATCGAATGGACCGTTCTGAAAGCCGCCGCCGATGCCCGTCCGGCAGCGCATGGCGGCCGCTGATCACTGCCCCACGCGTGCCTGTGTACCAAAAACCGACGTCACAAATCAGGCCGATGATGTCGGCGGCCCTTTTAGCTCAATCATGTTGCCTTCCGGATCGAACAGATACAACGAAGGTCCATAACCATCCGCACCATACCGCGTCGCCTGTTCCCCCAGGCGCGCGCCGCGCTCCGTGAGCCATGCCTTCAGCGCGTCGGCATCGAACGGCTCGACGCGCAGACAAACGTGATCCATGTTGCAGCCCCTGCCCGGCGTGCCGCTTTCCGGCCGGTCGATGGGCCCGCCCACCTGCAAAAGATCGATCAGCGCGCGTCCCGCCCGCAGCTGGATCAGGCCGAGGTCGAGCTGCGCCTTTTCCAGCGTGCAGCCCAGCACGTCGCAGTAAAAGCGCGTCATTGCGTCGACGTTCAGCGCGCGGATGACGACGTGGTCGATATCGAGAATCTGGAAATTCATGGCGCGGCGTCCGTGGTTGGCGTTCCAGTGGAAAACCAGTGTAGAGGGATTCGCGCCGCGAAGAAGCGAGGGGAAACGCTGGACGAAAAAAAGCCCGCTCGGTTGGAGCGGGCTGAATCCATATCAGGAGGAGACATGGAGGAGACAGGAACCACTATACACGCCACCTTGATGCGACGCAATAACTTTTTAAGGGAAAACCCCAACTTTTTTTCAGGCCCGATTTGTCCCGATATTTGAGAATCCGCGGCAACCGATAGCGGTCAAACAGCGTCCCGACAACAGCCCAAATGACACCGCAAGAACCGGAGCGTACTGTGTGCAGGTGCCCGCTAAAGTGGCAAGCATCGAAACCGTCCTCCGGGGCAAACGATGAACACTCCCTTCCCTGAAGCCATGGCCGCCGCCTTCGCCAGCGATGACGAGCGCTGGACGGCCGTCCTGAGACGCGACATGTCCGCCGACGGCGCCTTCTTCTACGGCGTCCGCACGACGGGCGTGTTCTGCCGCCCATCGTGCGCGTCACGCCTGCCGAGGCGCGAGAACGTCGACTTCTTCGCCTCCGCGGACGACGCGCGTGCCGCCGGCTATCGCGAATGCAAGCGCTGTCAGCCCGGCGGCCTGCCGCGCGAGCTGGAGATCGTCAATCGCGCGTGCGCCGCGCTCGACGCCGATCCGCAGCAGCGCCTCACGCTCGCGCAACTGAGCGACGCCGTGCACGTCAGCCCGTTTCATTTGCAGCGCCTTTTCAAACGCGTGGTCGGCGTGTCGCCGCGACAGTATCAGGCGGCCCAGCGCGGCGCGGCGCTGCGGGACGCACTGCAGCGAGGCACCGACGTCACGCGCGCGACCGTCGACGCGGGTTTCGGCTCGCCGTCGCGCATGTACGGCATGGCGGCGGCCGAGCTGGGCATGGCGCCTTCCGTCTATCGGCGCAAGGGGGCCGGGCTGCGCGTCCGTTACGCGAGCGCGCAAACCTCGCTGGGTCTTGTCCTCGTCGCGACGACCGACAAAGGCATCTGCAAGATCGCGTTCGGCGACGACGAAGCGCAGCTCCTCAGCGACCTGCGCGAGGAATTCGCGAGTGCCGAACTGATCGACGATCCGAAGCGGCTCGCGCCGTTCGTCGCGCAGATCGACGCCTATCTGCGCGGCACACGCCAGCGCTTCGATCTGCCCCTCGACATCGCCGCCACAGCGTTCCAGCAGCGCGTGTGGGAAGCGCTGCGCCACATTCCCTACGGCGAGACGCGCACCTACTCGCAAATCGCCGAAGCGGTCGGCTCGCCGCGCGCGGTGCGCGCCGTCGCCAACGCGTGCGCGTCCAATCCCGTCGCGCTCGCGATACCGTGCCACCGTGTCGTACAAAAGGGTGGTGCGCTCGCGGGGTATCGGTGGGGCGTCGCGCGCAAGGCGACGCTGCTCGACACGGAGGCGCATTCCGACGCGCGCCGCGCCGACACGGGCGCTCAACCTGCCGCCGACATGGATCACGCCGCTTGAGCACCGCGCCGACCGCAACGCTGGAACTCCCCTTCAAGGCGCCTTACGACTGGCCGCGCGTCCTGCGCTTCTTCGGCGCGCGCGCGACGCCTGGCGTCGAAGTCGTCGAAGATGGCGTCTGGCGCCGCGCGATCGGCTGGAATGGCGACAGCGGCACGCTCGCCGTGCGCAAGCATCCGCGCAAGCACTGCATCGTCGCGACGCTCGACGGCGGCGTGAGCCGCCATGCCGAGGCACTCGGGGCGCCGATCGCGCGCATGTTCGATCTGCGCGCCGATCCCAAGGCGATCGGCGCGAGTCTCGCCGCCGATCCATGGCTCGCGCCGCTCGTCGCCGCGGCGCCCGGCCTGCGTGTGCCGGGCGCGTGGTCCGGGTTCGAGCTGGTGGTGCGGGCGATCGTCGGGCAGCAGGTCAGTGTGAAGGCAGCGACGACGATCATTGGACGGATCGTGCAGCGCGCGGGCGAACGCATCGACGGTCATCCGCACGACACCACCGCGTGGCGCTTTCCGAGCCCGGCAGCGCTCGCCGCCGCCGAGCTCGCGCAGATCGGCATGCCAGGCAAGCGCATCGATGCGCTGCAAGGCTTTGCGCGCGCGGTAGCCGACGGGAGCGTGCCCATCGACAACGTCGACAGCGCGTCGTTCGATATCGCGCAATTGCGCGCGTCGCTGCTCGCATTGCCGGGTATCGGGCCGTGGACCGTCGAATACGTCGCGATGCGCGCGTGGCGCGATGCCGACGCGTGGCCCGCGTGGGATCTCGTGTTGATGCAGGCGATCGCGGCGCGTGATCCCGCGCTCGTGCGCCCCAACCAGCAGCGCGCGCGCAGCGACGCCTGGCGGCCGTGGCGCGCGTACGCCGCGATGCATCTGTGGAATGACGTGGCCGATCGCGCCGGCGCGGCGCGCGGCGGGTGATGCTGCAACTGCTGTTTTAGCCGCCGGCCTAGCCGCTGGTGCGGCGCGCTTTTACTCGCGCTTTTTTATCCGATATATCAGCCGATATCCGCCGCCCGCCGTGACGGCGGCGAGCGGCTTTGCGCACATTCCAGCGCATGCCGCCAATCGACTTCGCGGCCCCGCGCGGCGTACAGTGAGAGGCGCGCGCCAGACATTGCCAGCATGGCCGACAGGGGCGCCGCAGCGGCCTGAGGCGGCGGCAAGCAGCCCTTCTGGCGAGATGTTAAAGTGCCCGCTACTGAAAATTCCGCCGAACGTGGTCGACCGCGCAAAGCAGCTCCGTGCGGCGCATGGCGGCCGACCCTGTTCGATCCGCATCAATGCCAAACACGACATCCTCCCGCACGACCGACGCGCTGTTGCAGCGCCTCTCCGTGCTGACTTCCGGCCCGCAGCGCGACGCGCTGACGGCTGGTTTGCGCGGCATCGAAAAAGAAAGTCTGCGCGTCATGCCCGACGGTCATCTGGCGATGACGCAGCATCCGCGCCCGCTCGGCTCGGCGCTCACGCATCCCTCGCTGACGACGGATTATTCCGAAGCGCTGCTCGAACTGATCACGCCCGCCGACCGCGATCCTTCGATCACGCTCGAGCGTCTCGACACGCTGCATCGTTTCGTCTATTCCGTGCTCGGCGACGAACTGCTGTGGAACAACTCAATGCCGGGCCTCTTGCCCAACGACGACGAGATTCCCATCGCGCGCTACGGCACGTCGAACATCGGCAAGCTGAAATACGTGTACCGCGTGGGTCTCGCGCTGCGCTACGGACGCACGATGCAATGCATCGCGGGCATCCACTACAACTATTCGTTGAACGAAGAAGTGTGGCGCCAGTTGCACGCCCATCAGCAGTCGACGGCCAATGCCGTCGATTTTCAATCGGACCGCTATCTCGCGCTGATCCGCAACTTCCGGCGCACGAGCTGGCTGCTGATGTATCTGTTCGGCGCATCGCCCGCGCTGGACCGTCGCTTTCTGCGCGGACGTCCCCACACACTCGACACGTTCGACGCCGACACGCTGTACCGCCCGTACGCGACCAGCCTGCGGATGAGCGACCTCGGCTATTCGAATACGACGGCGCAAGCCGCGCTGCACGCCGACTACGACACACTGCCCGGCTATCTCGACGCGCTCGCGAAAGCCGTCAGCCAGCCGTATCCGCAATACGAAGCGATCGGCACGCAGCGCGACGGCGAATGGGTGCAGATCAACACCAACGTGCTGCAGATCGAAAACGAGTTCTATTCGACGATCCGGCCGAAGCGCGTCACCTATCCGGGCGAACGTCCGCTGCATGCGCTCGCCGCGCGCGGCGTGCAATACGTCGAAGTGCGCTGCATGGACATCGATCCGTTCGAGCCGACGGGTATTTCGCTGGAAACCGCGCGTTTTCTCGACGCCTATCTTCTCGTGTGCGCGCTCGACGACAGCGCGCCGCTGCCGCCGCCGGCTTACACGGAGGCAAACCAGAACTTCGGCCGCGTGACGATGGAAGGGCGCATGCCGGGCCTCGAACTGATGCGTGACGGACAGCCCGTCAAGATGCTCGACTGGGCCAACGAGCTGCTCGCGAAGATCGATCACACCGCCGCCGCGCTCGATTCGATCCGCGGCGACGACAGCCACGCGCGCTCGGTGGCGGTGCAGCGCGCGAGACTCGCGGACGCGTCGCTGACGCCGTCGGCGCGCGTGCTGCAAATCATGCGCGACAAGCAGCAAAGCTTCCTCGACTTCGGTCTCGCGCAAAGCGCGGCGCATGCCGACTATTTCCGCGCGCGTCCGCTCGACGCCGCGCAAGCACAGGAGTTCGCCGCGCTGGCCGCCCAATCGCTTGCTGAGCAGACGAAGCTCGAACGCGAAGAAGTCGGTTCGTTCGATGCGTTCGTTGCGGCGTATCGCGCGTACACGTTGAACCGCTTCAGCGTCTAGCGATCCGCGCAAGCACGCGGCCGGAAGGTCGGACAGAAGGGCAGCTTCGCGCTGCCCTTTTTTCATGCTGCACGATGCGGGGCGGGGCCGGAAATTGCTGTCTTGACCGTGCGATCGAACTGATTCGCGCTGTTCGGCGCTGTTTGGCGCTGGTTCGATTAGCGCGCCGCATGAAACGCCTCTGCGGCGTCGCGGTCCAACCCTTATAGCGCAGCGCTTCGCCGCTCGCCACATACGAGGGAGGAAACCGGGTTATGTACAAAAGTCTGATCGCCGCGTGCTGCGTCGTCGCTGCCGGCTGCTCGACGCGAGGACAGGTCGACCCCGACGTGATGCAAATCGCCACGGCGCCGCTGACCTGTACCAGCAAGAGCCAGTGCGACGCATGGTGGCAGCGTGCGCATAACTGGGTGACGAGCCATTCGAAATACGAGCTCGCCGCGTCCACGGATACGCTGATTCAGACGGCCGGCCCGGAAGGCGGCAAACGCGCGCTCTCGTATGAAATCACGAGGACGCCGAACAACGACGGCACGTCGACGATCGGGTTTGCCGCGCATTGCGACAGCTCGCTGGGATGCAAGCCGAATCCGTGGGAAGCGGGTGCCGACTTCAAGCAGTTCGTACGCGGCAGCCCATCCGACGCGACGGCTACGCCTAGCAGGCAATCGGCGGGAGCGGGCGGGCAATCGACTACATCGCCGACAGGCGAACCGGCTTCCCAATAAGCCGATTCGGACATTTTTCACATTTCTTTAAGACTTCTCCGATTGGTCACGAGACTAGCAACACCTATCGTCTCGGAGTTCCAATTTTCTCGTGAGAAGTCTCATGTTCGTCCGTACGTTGATCGCCATTGCTTGCGCTGCCGGCATCGCAGGCTGCACGTCCTATTCCGGTCCCACCCACAATACCGACGTCGTCACGCTCGCGAACGGCGCTCAGGCGTATCGCGTCCAGTGCCTTGGCCTGCTGGAAAGCGCCAAAAGCTGTATGGCCGAAGTGAAGCGTATCTGCGGCGACAAGCCGGCGATGCGCGTCTCGTCCGTCGATCGCATCAACTCCAATCTGAAGTCGGACGATGATCCGCGCGAAATCACCTTCCAGTGCGGCGCACCTGTGGTCGAGCAGCCCGTTCAGCCGGCGCCCGCCGTGGTCGCACCGGTGGTCGCGCCAGTCGCAGCGCCGGCACCGGCGCCCGTTCGCCAGGCCCCGGCCCGCAAGGTCACGTTGCAGGGCGACGCGAACTTCGCCGTCGGCAGCGCGACGCTGATGCCCGCGGCCACCGCCCGCCTCGATGACTTCATCGCGGCGAACCAGGGCGTCGATATCGATCATCTGACGATCGCCGGCTACACCGATTCGACGGGTTCGGCCCGGTTGAACAACCGTCTGTCGGCGGCACGCGCACGCGCGGTGCAGGGCTATCTGGCCAACGGCGGCTTGCGCGCGTCGAAGTGGGACGTGCAAGGGTACGGCAGCGCATCGCCGGTTTCGCCGAACACGACGGCTGCGGGCCGCGCGAAGAACCGTCGTGTCGAGATTCAGGTCGACGGCAAGTAAGCCTTCCGCGAAAGATCGGAAACAGCGGCGGCGTCAATGTCCCATTGACGCCGCCGCGCCCTTTTGGGGCTTCGTAATCCAAACGAGACACGCGAGCACGACAAAACATGCGCAGGAAATGCGGAAGAAGTCGTTCGTCGCCATCATGTAGCCCTGTTGCGTGACGATCTCGTTCAGTTGCGCCGTCACCGTCTGTCCCTTGAAGCCCAACGACGTCAGCAAGTCGCTATAGGTCATCGTGTTCGCCGAATAGGCATTCACCGATTCCGACAGAACCGCATGGTGATAAATCGCGTCGTTTTCCCAAAACGTCGTGCTGATTGCTGTGCCAATTGCGCCTGACAACGTGCGCAGAAAGTTCGACAGGCCGGACGCGCTCGCCAGTCGTTCGTCGGAGATGCTCGATAGCGTGATCGTCGTCATCGGCACGAAGAAGCAGGTAACCCCGATGCCCTGTACGAGGCGCGGCAAGATCACCTGGTTGAACGGCGCATCGAGCGTGAACGTCGAATTCCACGCCGACACGAAGGCAAACACGACAAAGGCAAAGCTCGCGACCATCCGCAGATTCAGCCGATGCATGTTGCGCCCGATCATCGGCGACAGCACGAGCGCCAGCAGTCCGACAGGCGCCGTCGCGAGCCCGGCGAGTCCCGCCGTATAGCCCATCACGGTCTGAAGCCAGAGCGGAAAGATCACCACCGATCCGAAAAACGCCATGAAGCCAAAGGAAATGATGAGCGCGCCGAGCGCGAAATTCCGATCTTTGAATAGCGACAAGTCGACGACAGGCGTTTTCTCAGTCATCTCCCAAACCAGCATGAAGGCGAGCGACGTGACTGCGATGATCGCGAGCGCGACGATGAACGACGAATTGAACCAGTCGCGATCCTTGCCGAGGTCGAGCATCATCTGCAGGCACGACACGCCGACTACCAGCAAGCCCAGACCGATGCCGTCGATGCGCTGTTTCGCCGTCGGCGTTTCGCGGCCGCGCAGCAGAAAGTATGCACACGCCGCCGAAAACAGGCCGATCGGCAGGTTGATGTAGAAGATCCACGGCCAGGTGTAGTTGTCGGTGATCCAGCCGCCCATCACGGGGCCGAAAATCGGCGCAACGATCACAGTCATCGCCCATAGGCCGAGCGCGAGTCCGCGCTTCTCCAGTGGATAAGATCGCATCAGAATCGTCTGCGAGAGCGGCACCATCGGACCGGAAACAAGTCCTTGCAGCAAACGAAACGCGATCAGCGACTTGAAATTCTGAGCGAATCCGCACGCCGCCGACGCCAGCGTGAACAGCAGCACAGACAACGTGAACAGGCGAACTTCGCCGACCCGTCGCGCGAGCCAGCCCGTGAGCGGCACCGCGATCGCTGACGCCACCGAATAAGACGAGATCACCCACGTGCCCTCGCTGGTCGCGACGCCGAGACTGCCTGAGATCGTAGGCACGGCGACGTTGGCAATCGACGTGTCCAGCACTTCCATGAATGTGCCCAGCGCGAGCCCCACGGTCAGCAGCGCGAGCGTGCCGCCCGCGAGCGGGGCAGGCGCGGCGGGCGCCGGCTCCCCCGGCATGGGACCGCCGGGTGGCGGCGCCTCCTGCCCGACAGGATCGGACGGCGGCAGGTCGACGGCCGTATCGCCCGATGCGGAAGCGGAAGCCGAAGCTGAAATGGATGCGCTCATTTCGCGTGTTCTCCTTGTCGCGCGGCGAAACTTGTCATGACATGGAAAAGCACCTGACCGGCGTGCACATTTTCATGTCCCGACATTCTCTGCCCAGACAGATAATCGTTTAAAACGAAGCCGCGCCGGAGCGCGGCCATTCAGCCCATGTGACCGGAAACGGACTTCCCGGGGTCTTCTTCGTTGCTGGCGACGTTGGTGCCGCAACCGCAGGCGCCGTTTCCGCCGTCGATACCGTTCGCAATGAAGCGGCTCAGCAAATCCATCAAAGCGGCCAGATCCGCGTCGGAAAAGCCGCGCAACTGTTCGTTCAGCACCGCCGCGCCGATCGCCGGCAATTGCGATGCAGCGTGCCGGCCCTGCGGCGTCAGTTCCAGCTTCACGACCCGCCGGTCGGCCTCACTGCGCGAGCGGGCGATCAGTTCCTTTTTTTCGAGCCGGTCGAGCATGCGCGTCATCGAGCCGCTGTCGTACGACATCACCCGTGACAGTTCAAAAGGCGTCGTCGCTCGGCCGGACGCAAGCAGCAGAATCACGCCGATCTGCTGGGTCGTCAGGCCGAGATGCGCGACCGCGCGATCGGTGCGGTCGACCAACACGTTGCGCGCCTTCGTCAGGAAATAACCAAGGCTCGATTCCAGATGAATCGAGTCCGGCTGATAAGGACCGTCTGTCATGAACGCTGTTGTGCAAACGCCTGAGCCTGGCTAAGAGTGTCGCCGATTGTATCTGCTTAGGCAGCGAACCAAAAACCACCTGCAGAATCCGTGGGTTACGACGCCAAAAAACAACACAAGACCATGCTGCGATGCACAGTATCTTGAAAAATGATTGCATGGTCAATATTATGGCAGGCAACGAGTTACGCGTTCCGCGTCATCGGAGACCATGTTCTGACCGCACTTGCGTGCGCCTTCCTTTCCCGGCGCATAGAGGATTCTCGCGATGCTGTACCTGAAAAACACCGTTGGCGGCTGGGGCCGCTCATTGACCGATTCTGCGCTGCAAACGTTTCAAGGCGGCAACCGCTGGTGGAAAGTCGCCTTGTACGCGGTGATCTTCGTGCTGCCGGGCGGGTCGATCGGGGTGTTGCTGTTCGCGTGGTTCGAAAATCGGCGCTCGCGCAGCGCCAAGGCACGAGTCGCGAAGCCGCTGGCGCTGCTTGCCGCGCCGCTCAAGGCCCGCTCGACATCCGGCCATCCGACGATCGCGCCTGCTTCGACTGTCTGCCAGTCCCGTCCGGATGCGCCTGCGTGCCGCGCCGCAGCGGGCAAACAGGCGCGGCAGACCACGGCCGATCCGCGCGTCTGACGGGCACATCGGAAGCCGCTTCACCGACGAAGGCCGCCATCGGGCGGCCTTTTCGTTTTTCGCGTTGGTTGTGTTTTGGCCTGTTTGCGCGCCATCCGGCCAACCATATCGCCCCGTAACAGCGCGTAACCGACGCCTCACCGTCGGTAACACACGCTGGGCCAGCCCCGCATTAATCTTTCCGTTTTCCTCGCCCGGTTTCGCGTGAGCTAACATTCGAGCCAACGCGAGCACGCGCCCGAATCACGCGATCCGCCGCCGCGCGAAACGCACGCGCAGCGGGCGTCATCCGTATCGACAGGAATTCAATTGCATGCAGTTTGATCGAACTACGCGCGCCCGCGCCGCTGTCGCGTACGACGCCAGGCCGCGCGTCCTGACGGCGGCCGTCGCCGCTGCGCTCGCCGTGGCCCTGGCTGGCTGCGCCGTCGGTCCCGATTACAAGCGGCCGTCCGTCGACATCCCCGCGTCATACAAGGAAGCCGCCGAAGGCTGGAAAGTCGCGCAGCCCGCCGACCAGCAGGATCGCGGCGCCTGGTGGACTATCTACAACGATCCGCAGCTGAACGCGCTCGAAGACAAGCTCGACGCGTCGAACCAGAGCATCGCGCAGTTCGCCGCCGCCTACCGGCAGGCGCGCGCGCTCGTCGCCGAAGCCCGCTCGGCGTATTTCCCCGTGATCAGCGCGGCGGCGGACGGCTCGCGCTCGCGTTCGCCGAGCCGCCGCTTCAGCGGCTCGGTCACGGGCGGCGGCGGCGGCACCACGTCGTCGCTGAGCAGTTCCGGCACGATCAGCAACAGCTACAGCCTCTCGCTCGATGCCACCTGGGAACCCGACCTATGGGGCAAGGTAAGCCGGACGGTGGCGGGGCAGCAGGCGGGTCAACTGGCCGCCGCCGCCGATCTGGCCAACGCGCGCCTCTCGGCGCAGGCCACGCTCGCGCAAACGTACTTCAACATCCGCTCGCTCGACGCGCAGCAAAAGCTGCTCGACGATACCGTCGCCGCTTACCAGCGCTCGCTGACGCTCACGCAAAATCGCTATGCGCAGGGCGTTGCCGCGCGCTCGGACGTGATCCAGGCGCAAACGCAGCTGCAATCGGCACAGGCCTCGGCAATCGACAACGGCGTCGCGCGCGCGCAGAACGAACACGCGATCGCCGTGTTGATCGGCGAGCCGGCCTCGACGTTCTCGCTGCCGCCCGCGCCCCTCGACGCCGTGCCGCCTCCCGTCCCCGCGCAACTGCCTTCCGCGCTGCTCGAACGGCGGCCGGACATCGCGTCGGCGGAACGCAAGGCGGCCGCGGCGAACGAGCAGATCGGCGTCGCGATTGCGGCGTTTTTCCCGACGCTCACGCTGTCGGCGAGCGGCGGCTACGAAAGCTCGGTGTTCTCGCAATTGCTGACGGCGCCGTCGCGCTTCTGGACGCTCGGCCCGCAGCTCGCGCAAACCATCTTCGACGCCGGCCTGCGCCGCGCGCAGACGGACGCCGCGCGCGCCATTTACGATCAGGACGTTGCCACGTACCGGCAAACCGTGCTGGCGGCGTTCCAGGACGTCGAAGACAACCTCGCGTCGCTGCGCATCCTCGAGCAGGAAATCGCGGTGCAGCAGCAGGCCGTGCAGTCGGCACAACAGGCGCTCGACATCGTGACGAACCAGTACAAGTCGGGCACCGTCGGCTATCTGAACGTGCTGACGGCGCAAACCACCGCGTTCACCGCCGAGCAGAAGCTCGCCAGCATCGCGGGTCAGCGGATGGTGTCGTCGGCGGGGCTCGTGAAGGCGCTCGGCGGCGGCTGGGACGTCTCGCAGATGAGCCGCGAAACAGGCGATGTGGCAGCCCCCGCGGCCGCGCCGGCGTCGCCGCCCTCCGCGCCTGTCGCGCCCGTTTCCAGAACGTCGGCGACAACCGGCTGATCTGCATCGCCAGCCGCACGACGAGCACCAACACAAACGGCCGCCACCGGCAAACATGGCGGCCGTCGTGTTTTGGCGGCTCTAGAGCCTCAGCGGGGCCCAGCGAGGTCCGGTGACCTTCGGTGCGGCCCGGTGAATCTCAGTGGACGAAGCTCAGCGCGACCTGGCCCGGTCCGACCGGACGTCCGAGCAGGTTCAGCAACCCCGCCAGATTATCGGCGGCATCGGGGGTCGAGCTCGCCATGCCCGTGAACGCCGTCGAAGCGGGACTCACCGTGCCGTGACCGTTCAGCAGCAGCGGCCCTTTGGTGGTCGTCAGATCGAGCGTGCCTGAGCCGCCTGCCGCCTGGAAGACCACGCGATACGACCCGAGCGGCTTCACGCGGGACACGCGCGAGCTCATGTCGTTGAGCGTCACGATCAGCTGGCCGAACGCCTGCCGGTTGAAGCTGCGCCAGTCCGTCCAGCTTAGCCGCACGTCGCCTTGCAGATCGAGCGTGTTGAAGGGCGCGCCCAGACCCGCAAGCAATGCTGCCGGCACGGCGATGCTGCCACCCGACAGCGTCGCGCTACGCGGCGTCGCGTCGACGTTGACGGGATCGGGCATCGCCTCGCTCTGCCGCATCTGCATGTGGACGCGGCCCACGAGCAACGGCCAGAACGACGTGCGCCATTCGATCCGCCCAGGCAGCAGCGTCGCCGACTCCGCGCCGGGTCCGGCGGACAGCATCAGCGAAGCCGAGCCGCGCCACAGCGACCCCGACGGCTCGACGAGATTGACGTGCCCTTGCGTGGCCTTCGCGAACTGGGGCGTGACCCACGCGGCGGGCGCCATCACGAGCAGCATCACGACATTGGCGATCAGCGCGACGGCGAGCCAAGGCAGCGCGGCGCGCAATCGCCGCATCCAGAAGCTCATGCGTGATCCCGTGGCAGCGCCGTCATTTGATCGCCGCCGGCTGCAACGAGGCCGTCAGATCGACCTGACCGTCCTCCTTCAACGCCGTCACGTGAGTCTCGGCCACCTGCACCTTGAACTGCTTGCGGGCGTCGTCGAGCCACAGTGTCCACGCCGGGAACGACGCGTTCTTCAGCTGGATCTGCACCGCGTTGCCGAGCACCTGGACCTGCGTGGCCGCGAGACCGTGATCGTTCAGCGAAGCGGCGAGGGCGTCCTTCAGCGCGCCGCCTGTCGGCGCCACGCCCTGCGCCGCCGCCGACAGCGAGCGCGCCTCGTTCGCCTGCGCCGTCATCTGCGAAAGCTGGCGCTGCAATGAGGGAATCGATGCGCGCAGACGCGCGCGGCCTTCCTGCGCGGGCGCCCACAGCACGGACCACACGATGACCACCGCAAGCACCGCGCCGCCCCAGGTCAGCAAGGCTTTCTCGCGCGGTGTGCGCACTTCCCAGAAACCGGCCCACGCGTTCAACAGTTCTGCTTTCATTGTCCGTTCCTGATCGTCCATTTGCCCGTATTGCTGTCGATCGCACCGTTCAGCCCGTTGCGCGCCAAACGCTGCTGAAAACCGGGATCGATCTTCACCTCGGGCTTGAACGTCACGTCGAGCCGCCGGTCGTGATAGTCCAACGCGGCAATGCCGTTGACGGGCACCGGTCCCAGCGAACGCGCGAGCCCGTCCGCGAGCGAGAGAAAGTCGTCCGGCGACAGTTCGCCCGCAGCGACACGCAGTTGCTGCAACTGGCGCGCCATCTGATCGGGCGCATCGAGCACGACCGTCGTTTTCGGAAACGTGTTGAGCAGCAGCTCCGTCATCTGCGCGTTGATCGCATCGCGCTGACGCGACAGCATCAGCCACTGCACGTTCGCGCCGATGATCGCGACCAGCACCGTGCCGACCAGCAACCACAACGGCAAACGCAGGCGGCGCAGCGTCGCGCGATCGAGGCGCCACGGCTGCGCCGCGAACTCGAACTGGCAGAGATCGAAGCGACACTGTATTGCGTTGCGCGCGAGCGTCTCGAACGACAGCGGCAGCGCGCCGGCAAACGCGGATGGCAGCGCGGGCTTCGGCCTGGCGGCGAGTGGCGAACGGGTGAGTAAGACATCGGAACGTGTCCTGGAGTGGGGGATAGCCCGGCGAAAGCCGGATTAA